>DATHSP010000140.1:0-8756 GCA_035464075.1 Thermoleophilia bacterium
CGTGGGCGGCGAGCACGTCGAGCACCTCGTCGGTGTGCTCCGGGGTGGGACCGTCGTCGAACGTCAGGGCCAAGACTCTCTCCGCCGTGTCGACGCGTCGCACGTGCTCGCCGGCGAGCTGGAGCGAACGCGAACCCATGAGCTGGTACGCCCCTGCGGCGACCAGCAGGAGGGCGAAGGGAGTGACGACGAGGATCCTTGCGGCAGACGCGCGCCCGGTGCGTGAGGGGCCCGACAGGGCGCGCCACGCGAGCAGCCCCAGCAGGACGACGGTCGCGGTCGCCCCGACGATGAGCAGGTAGTCGGCCACCTCACGACCCTACCACGGCCTGTCGCTACGCTCGCGGTGACGGAGAGACGTCCGCCGGCGGGCAGGTATCGGCGGGCAAGGACCGGCGGGCAGGGACCGGCGGGCACGGCCCAGCGGCCCGATCCGTGTCGCGCTGGAGGGTTTCGGCGCTCGGGGCGAAACCCGACGGGCATGATGCATGAGCGTTCGACCGAGGGCGACATCGCCCGGGGGCCTCGCCTGGGCTCGGCACGGGAAGGGGACGGAGCACCCGGCCTCGACGGCGCACTCGACAGCGATCGCGTGCTCGACCGCGACAGCGCGCTCGATTGCGACCCCGCGCTCGACCTCGACCGCGCTCTCGCCGGCCGGCGCCTGCGCATGTGGGGCCCGCGGCGCGCCTACCACCGTGCGCTGCTCGAGGGCGCGCAGCGACTGCCGGCGACGGGCGGTGCGCTGCTCGTCAGCAACCACGGCCGCCTCGACTTCGACTCGTTCATCCTGTGCCTGCTCGTGCTGCGCTCAACCGGGCGTCTCGTGCGTCTCCTGGGAGACCGGCTGTGGTTCGGGCTCCCGGTGGCAGGGGGCCTCATGGCCTCGGCGGGCGTGGTGGAGGGGACGCGGGAGAACGCACGCCGCGTGCTCGAGGCGGGAGAGCTGGCGCTCACCTACCCGGGCGGCGTCCCCGAGATCATGAGCAGCCGGTACGGCCGCGAGCACGTCGACTGGCGCGGCCGGACCGGGTTCGCCCGCGTGGCGATCGACGCCGGCGTGCCGGTCATCCCGATCGTGAGCGTCGGGGTGAACAACGGCCATCTCTTCCTGACGAGCGGGCGCCGGCTCGGCAGGCTGCTGTACCGGCGCGTCCTCAGGCTGGGGCCGGAGTACGACTCGTACCGCGACCCGCTGACGGTCGGGCTGCTGCCCCTGCCGCTGCCGTTCTCGACGGCCGTGCACCTGCCGCTGCCGTGCAAGGTCCGCTACGTCGTCGGGGAGCCGATCCATCCTGCCGTCGCGGCGCAGGGCGTCGAGGCCGGCGATCGTGCGCCTGACGAGGCCGGCGATCGTGCGCCCGACGAGGCCGGCGATCGTGCGCCCGAGGGCGAGCCGGCGGGCGACGCGCCCACCGCCGAGCGTGAGCTCGCGGAGCGCGTCGCCCTCGCGATGCGGGAGCTGATCCGAAGGCACGGGCGGCCCGGGCCGTGAGCGAAGGGCCGGGCCCGCGCAGCATGCGGACCCGGCGACCCGGATGCGCTACCTGACGACGCCCCGGTAGACTTCCCCGGGGCCGAGGGCGGCCCCGGGGTCGAGCGGCCGCTCGCCGATGGGGTGCGGCCGCGGCCTCGCCCTTCGGGCCGACGCACCGACGGGAGCGGGACGGGCACCGTGCAGACCATCGGTCTCATCAGACAGCGCCGCTGGACCACCGTCATCGGCACGGGCCTCTTCGTCTCGATGATGGCGGTCGGCTACTACTACAACGTCACCTTCGTGCAGCTCGGCCTGCTCGATCTGGGCACCACGCACCTCGGTCTGTCGTCGGACACCGTGGTCCGTCTCATGGCGCTCTTCGCGGTCATCACGTGTGCGGTGTCCCTCATCGTCGGCTTCACGATGACGCGGCTGGGCTGGAGCGCCGACATGCGCACGAAGCTGAGGGTCGCGGCGGCGGTGGCGGCCGTCCAGGTCGGTCTGACGTTCGCGTCGTCCTGGATCGGCGGAGAGGCGGGCTTCACGGCGTGGCTGGTCGCGGCGGCGTGCACCATGGGCGTGGGCATACCCGCGACCTTCGGACTCGCCGTCGATCTCGTGCCGGTGCGCGACCGCGGCGCCGTGGCGGGCCTCATCACCGGTATCGCCTACTTCCTCGCGCCGGTGGCGTCGTACCCCTGGACGTTCGAGCACCTGCGCGCGCAGGTGCTGCCGGTCCTGGCCGCCGGCGCCGCCGGCGCCGTCGTGCTCGCCGTCATTCCGAATCGGTTCGTCGACGGACTCGCCGGGCAGAGCGCCGACCCCGGGTTCGGGATCGGCCGCTACACCGCGCAACGCCGCCACGGGGGCGTCCTCACGCTCGTGGCGCTGGCGGCGTTGATGTTCGGCGTGTTCTTCATCGACAGTCTCGGCTTCCTGCGCTTGTCGGAGGAGACCGCGTACATGCAGGGAGCCTGGCTCTCGGGCGACGTGTCCGTGCGCGTGTTCATCGGTGTCGTGCACGTCGTGGGGGCGTGGGTGGCGGCCGTCTTCTACTCGGTCTTCGACTACCGCGTCCTCTTCGCCTGGGCGTTCGGGCTGTTCGGGCTCGTGCATCTGCTCTACACGTTCCCGCTGAGGCTCGGCGAGCCGGCGCCCGTGCTCGCCGAGCCCATGGTCTACGCGCTCGCCGTGAGCGTCTACACCGTGCTCAACTTCGCGCTCTGGGCGGATCTCTCGACGCCGCGCACCATCGCCCGCAACTCGGCCATCGGCGTCGGGCTCTCGGGGTGGACGGCGACCTTCGTCAGCACGGCGCTCGCCCTGGCCTGGCGACAAGCGGAGATGGACCTCGAAGCGCACCTGCGGATCGTCGACTCGATCGCCGTCGTGCTCTTCCTGCTCGTCATCGCCGCCCTGTACTTCAAGCCCGCGCTCGGTGGCCGGGCCGGCCGGGAGGCCTCATGACGCCCGTCCGTGCCCTGCGCGCTCTCACCCTGCTCGCCCTGGTCGTGGCGATCGTGCCGCTCGGCGGCTGCGCCGACGGGATCGTCCGCGGCGCCGTGGTCTTCGACGGCGAGCACGCCGTCGTGCGGGGAGAGACCCTGGACGGCGACCTCGTCGTGCTCGCCGGTCGCGCAGAGATCGACGAGGGCGCGGTGGTGCGCGGCTCGGTCTGGGTGCTGGGAGGCGCCTGTGTCGTGTCCGGCGTCGTCGAGGGAGACGTGACGGGTCTGGCCGGACGGCTCACCCTGGGCGACTCCTCCCGCGTTGGGGGCGACCTCGTCCTGGGCGGGAGCGACGCCGAGGTGGCCGAGGGCGCTCAGGTCGAGGGTGAGACCACGGAGACGCTGAGTCAGGTGTCCGGTGACGGGGCGTCCGCCGGTCCGCGGCTGCGGACGGGCCTGCAAGCGGCTCTGCTGCTTGGTGTGCTCGCCCTGGTCGTCTCAGTCTGGTGGGGTGTGCCGCTCGCCCGTGTCGGGGCTGCCGCCGTGCGGCACCCCGTCGCCTCCCTGGCCACGGGGGTGATGGCGGGCCTGACGGGCCTCATCGTCGTCGTTCTCGTGGGCTTCACCCTCGTGCTGCTTCCGGTGGCGGTGCTGATGGGGCTCGGCGGACTGGTCGCGGTGGCGCTCGGGTGGGCCGGACTGGCGGCGTACGTCGCCGCGCGCTTGGCGACGCCCCGGCTGCCGCGTGCGCTGGCCACCGGCCTCCTGGCCGCCGCGGTCATGGTGGTCGTGACGCTGCTGGCGCTGGTGCCGCTGGCCGGCGGCGCGATCGCCCTTCTCGCCGCCGCGTGGGGACTGGGCGCGGCACTGCTCACGCGGGTCGGGTCGCGGGAGTTCCGGCCCGCCGTCATCGCCGACGTGCAGCAGGCGGAGCAGGGTGATGAGGGGCAGCCGGACGACGCGCCGCCGGCGGGGAAGGCGTGAGCGCTCGAACCGCCGGCACGCTCGCTCTGGACGCGCGCGAGCCCGCGACCGCGCCGCCCGGCCGCGCGGGCGTGCGACCCGAGCCTGCAGCCGCGCCGCCCGAGCCTGCGACACGACGGGAGGTCTCGTGAATACGGCGCGCGCCGAGTACGTCGCGCGGATCAACCGCGTGCTAGACCACATCGAGCGCCACCTCGACGCCCGGCTCTCGCTCGACGACCTCGCCGCCGTCGCCGGCTTCTCGCCCTTCCACTTCCACCGCATCTTTGCCGCCATGGTCGGTGAGACGCTCAGCCAGTTCATCCGCCGGCTGCGCCTCGAGCGCGCGGCCGCGCGATTGGTCACCAGTCCCACGACGCCGGTCACCGCGGTCGCCCTCGAGTGCGGGTTCTCCGGCTCGGCGGCGTTCGCGCGCGCCTTCAGGGAGGCCTTCGGCATGAGTGCCAGCGAGTGGCGGCGCGCGAAGCTCCCCCCGCGCGGGTCCGGGAGCCCAGCGACTGCGCAAGACCGCAAGAACGGTCAACTGCAGAGCAAGCTGCGCCAAGAGTTCGCGGTCGAGACGGCCTATGGTGTCGGTGCACGGCATCGACTCACGTGGAGGGTGACCAGGATGGACGATCACGAGTTCGGCGGTCAGGTGGAGGTGAGGGAGGAGCCGGAGTTCACCCTGGCGTACGTCCGGCACACGGGCCCGTACGCGGGCGACGGGGAGCTGTTCGCGCGACTCTTCGCCACGGTCGCGCAGTGGGCGGGCCCGCGCGGCCTGCTCGGGCCCGAGACCAGGGCGATCAGCGTCTACCACGACTCGCCCGGCCTCACCGAGCCCGACAAGCTGCGCGTCAGCGTGGGCTTCAGCGTGCCGGCCGACAGCCCGGTCGCCGGCGAGATCGGCAAAATGACGATCGCCGGTGGAACGTACGCGTTCGCGCGCTTCGAGCTCGCCGACGACGAGTACGGGCGGGCGTGGGATGCCGTCTTCTGCGGCTGGCTGCCGGAGAGCGGCTACCAGCCGGCCGACGGACTCTGCTACGAGTGGTACCACGGCAGCCCCGAGGAGCACCCGCAGGGCAAGACCGTGGTCGACATCTGCGTGCCCGTCAAGCCGCTGTAGCCGGCGCGCAACGCCCCCCGGGGCGGGCGGCGGGCGGGGCCCCGCCCCGCCCGCCGCCCGCGAGACCACGCCTCGACCGCCGCCCGCGAGACCACGCCCCCCGCGGCCGGTGAGACCACTCGGCGCCCACCGTCCTTGCCTTGACCTCGCGGCCTCGTTGCGGGACGCCGGCGGCCTCCGCACGCGTTCCTTCCTCGCCATCCGGGGGAAGGACGCCGGAGGGCGTTCCCTCAGCGCTGTCGGCGGGAAGGACGTCGGCGAGAGGAGGTCAACCATGCTCGACACGACACGCATCGACGACTGGCTCGAGCGCTACCGCGGCGCCTGGGCGACCGACGATCCCGCCGAGGTCGGTCGGCTCTTCGCCGACGACGTGCGCTACTTCACCGCCCCGTTCGCCGAACCGCTCGAGGGGATCGATGAAGTCACCGCCTACTGGCTCGGCGAGGCGGAATCGGGCATCCCCTGGAGCTTCGACCACGAGGTGCTCGCGCGCGAAGGGGACCTCTTCGTCGTCCGCGCCGTGACGCGTTATCCCGAGGGCACCCGGGACGCGGGCGGACGCCGCGAGGTGTTCCACAACCTGTGGCTCGTCACCGTGACCGACGACGGCCGGGCGCGCGAGTTCGTCGAGTACTTCATGCTCGCGCCGGATGACGACGAGTGACGGCGCGGCCGGGATGAGGCTCTCCGGATCAGCTTGGTGCCCTCGCCGCGCGCGATGACGGCGACGGCGAGGGTGGACGGGACGGTGAGCGCTGCGACGAAGAGTGACGAGAGGGCGGCGCCCTTGGGGGTCTCGCGCGCCGCCCTCTGGCTCGTCGGCCTCATCGTGGTGCTGACGCTCCCGGCCGCCGGCATCGGCCTCTTCTGGACGGACGACGGTCAGCCCTACGAATTCACGACCCTGCGCGACGAGACGGCGGAGATCTACGGGCGGGGCCTGTACCGGCACGACACGGTCTTCGCCGCCGCCGGCTACCGGGCCGTCGACGCGACGTTGCTCTTCGCGGGGCTCCCCGCTCTCGTCGTCTGCGCCCTGCTCTACCGTCGCGGCTCGTTGCGCGCCGGTCTGCTCTTGAGCGGCGTTCTCGCGTACTTCCTCTACGCCTATCTCTCCTACGCCGTCGGGGCTGCCTTCAACGGCCTCTTCCTCGCCTACGTCGCCCTCTTCTCGGCGAGCTTCTTCGCCCTCACCCTCGTCTTCACGTCGATCGACCTTCGGGCGCTCCCGGCGGCGACCCTCGAGAGCCTGCCGCGCCGCGGGCCGGGCCTCTTCATGCTGGCCGCCGGTGGGATCACGAGTGTCGTCTGGCTCGCGCCGCTGCTGGCGGCGATGCTCGACGGCCGCCCGCCCGACCTCCTGGACAGCTACACGACCATGGTCACCGACGCCCTCGACCTGGGCCTGATCACGCCGGCGGCGCTGCTCGCCGGGGTCCTCATGCTGCGCCGCGACCCGCTTGGGTATCGCATCGCCTTCCCGCTCCTCGGCATCATCCTGCTGCTGGTCCCGCAGATCGTGCTGGGGACGCTCTTCCAGCGGGATGCGGGGGTCGGCTTCACCGCGGGGGAGGCGATCGGGCCGATCAGCGGCTTCGTCGTGCTGGGCCTTCTCGCGGCGTGGGTCACCGTGGCGATCCTGCGGCGGCTGCCGGGTGCCGCCGGTCCCGCCCGACGCGCGATCGACTGACCTCGCGCGGCGGCGCAGCCTTCGTCCCGACCGCGGCGCGCACGACCGCGTCGCATCCCGTACACTGGCGGCCGGTCCGTCGCGGTGGTGCGCGACACGCCGGCAGCGCGGCGACGGCCCCGACGGCACGAGCGCGGCGACGGCACGAGAGCTCGCACGGCTCCGGCGGCAGGCACGCCGCGACGGCGACATCATCGACGAGGTGACCAATGGCTGAGCACGACACGCAGGGCGGAGCGACCAGGCGGCAGGCGACGCTGCCCGACGAGCAGGGGTACTTCGGCGAGTACGGTGGGCAGTACCTGCCGCCCCAGCTCGAGGAGCCCTTCGCCGAGATCGTGCGGGCCTACCACGAGATCGAGAACGACGCCGCCTTCATCGCCGAGCTGCGCTACCTGCGCAAGCACTTCCAGGGCCGGCCGACGCCCGTCTACCACGCACGCACGCTCTCGCTGGCCAACGGCGGGGCGCAGATCTACCTCAAGCGCGAAGACCTCAACCACACCGGTGCTCACAAGCTCAACCACTGCATGGGCGAGGGGCTGCTCGCCAAGTACATGGGCAAGAGGAAGCTCATCGCCGAGACCGGCGCCGGCCAGCACGGCGTCGCCCTCGCCACCGCCGCCGCCCACTTCGGCCTCGAGTGCGAGATCCACATGGGCGAGGTCGACATCGAGAAGCAGGCGCCGAACGTCAGCCGCATGAAGCTCCTCGGCGCCACGGTCGTCCCCGTCTCGCACGGCCTGCGCACGCTCAAGGAGGCCGTCGACTCGGCCTTCGAGGCGTATCTCGCCGACTACGAGGACTCGATCTACTGCATCGGCTCGGTCGTCGGCCCGCACCCCTTCCCGCTCATGGTGCGCGACTTCCAGCGCGTGGTCGGCATCGAGGCGCGCGAGCAGTTCGTCGCGATGACCGGCAACCTGCCCGACGTCGTCGAGGCCTGCGTCGGCGGCGGCTCCAACGCCATCGGCATCTTCACCGCCGTCATGGACGATCCCGTCGAGCTCATCGGGGTCGAGCCGCTGGGGCGCGGCGAGGCCGTCGGCGAACACGCCGCGACGATGACCTACGGGCGCGAGGGCATCATCCACGGCTTCAAGTGCTACCTGCTGCAGAACGAGGACGGCTCGCCGGCGCCGGTCTACTCCTGCGCCAGCGGCCTAGACTACCCGGGCGTCGGGCCCGAACACAGCTACCTCAAGGACGCCGGCCGCGTCGAGTACGTGACCGCCTCCGACGACGACGCCCGCGACGCCTTCTTCAAGCTCAGCCGCCTCGAGGGCCTGATCCCGGCGCTGGAGAGCGCGCACGCCGTTGCCCACGCGCTGGTCAAGGCGCGCGAGATGAAGACGGGGACGGTGCTCGTCAACCTGAGCGGGCGCGGCGACAAGGACCTCGACTACGTGATCGAGCACTGGGGGACGGGGGAGCCCGCCGCCGGCTGAGCGTGCGCGGGCGGGCGGTACCGGCCCGAGGGACGCCCCGCATCATCCGGGCGTCGGCGAGGACGCACGGCGCTCGCGCCGGCGGTCGCACCCCGGGCGGAGCGTTTCGCCGTCGGGAGGTTCTGGGCATACGCTCATGATTTATTCGTCCCGGAGGAGGACCATGCCCGTACGCTTGCGTTATCTGCCGATCTCCGTCTTCTCTATAGTGCTCGGCCTCTCGGGCTATGCGATCGCCACGCAGCGCGTGTTCGCCGGGCTCGGCTGGGGCGAGACCTGGCCGACCGCGCTCCTCGTGGCGACGAGCGCCGTGTACGTGCTCCTCCTCGGGCTCTACGCCGCCAAGGTCATGCGGTACCGCGACGCCGTGGCGACGGAGTTCCGGCACCCGGTGATGATCAGCTTCTTCCCGGCGCTCTCCATCTCCCTCCTGCTGCTGAGCATCGGCTACCTGGACGTCGCCGAGACACTCTCGTTCTACCTGTGGGTCGCGGGTGCGGCCCTGAATCTGCTCTTCACCGTCGTCGTGCTGTCCATCTGGATCCGGCACACGCATTTCGAGATCAACCACTTCAGCCCGGCGTGGTTCATC
>DATHSP010000141.1:0-5242 GCA_035464075.1 Thermoleophilia bacterium
TAGGCAAGCACGACGCTACTGTACCTCACCGGCAGGTCCGCAGCGAGCGGACGTTGGCCTTGAAGAGCCTGCACTCGAGCCGAAAACGACCGGTGGCCCGCCGCTGGTCCCCCAGCGGCGGGCCACCACTGCGACGACTCCGCTGCAGTCTAGATATTCACGACTGCATACGCAAGCCGCACGTCACCGGGTCACTTCACCCAGAGGGTCCACATGTCGGTCAGACCCATCGGGTCGTGGATGAAGTTGGCGATGCGGTTGTTGGTGACACGGAAGTCACGGTAGTAGTAGATCGGGATGCAGGGCGCGTCGGTCAGCATCATCTTCTCGGCCTGCAGGTAGAGGTTGGTCCGCTGGGCCTCGTCGCTCGTCTGACGGGCCTCCTCGATGAGGGCGTCGAAGTCGGGGTTGTTGTAGAAGGTGTACATCGTCGCCGACTGCGAGCTGTGGAACAGCGGATAGAGGAAGTTGTCCATCGCCGGGTAGTCGGCGATCCAGCCCATACGGAAGACCTGCGAGCTGTCGGCGCCGCCCTCTTCGCTCTTGGCGAGCTTGTCGAGGAAGGTGCCCCACTCGAAGTTGGACAGCTCGACCTCGAGACCGGCGTCGGTCCAGCCGGCCTGCAGCACCTCGGCCAGCTTCTGGTGACCCTCGTCGGTGTTGTACCAGTACTGGAGGGTCGGCACGTCGCCGAGACCGGCGATGACTTCCTTCGCGGCCTCGGGGTCGAATGCGTACGGCGTCTGGTTCGGCTGATAGCCCGGGATGCCCTCAGGGACGATACCGGTGGCGGGCTGCGGGACGCCCTCGCCGACGATGCTGACGACGCTGTCGATGTCGGCCGAGAGGACCATGGCCTTGCGGAGCTCGGCGCCGGTGTCACCGGCGGGAGCGCCCACGACCGGGTTGTTCATGTTGAAGCCCACGAAGTACGTGGCGAGCGTGGGCCACGCCTTGGCGGTCCACTCGCCGCTCGCGACCTCGGGCATGTTCTGCGCGGCCTGGATCTGGCCCGGCGGCACCGTGGTGTAGTCGATGGTGCCCTTCTGGAACTCGAGCCACTGGGTCGACGACTCGAGGATGATCGGCATGTAGACCTCGTCGAGGTACGCCGCGTTCTCGGTGTCCCAGTAGTCCGGGTTGCGGACGAGGCGCACGTACTGGTTGTTCTTCCACTCGTCGACGACGAAGGGACCGGTGCCCACGGGCTTGCGGTTGTAGGCCTTGGCGCCGATCTCTTCGATGTACTCGACCGGGCTCGCCGAGGCGACGATGTGGCCGAGGGTGTTCGGGAACTCGCCGAACGAGTAGCGCAGCGTGACCTCGAGGGTGTAGTCGTCGATCGCCTTGACGCCGGTGAGGCCGGCATCGCTGTCCCAGTACCCGCCGTCATCGGCGCCCACGATCGGGGCGAGGATGTACGACGTGTAGGAACCGTTGTCCGGGTTGGTGGCGCGGTTCCACGAGTCGACGAAGTCCTGTGCCACGACCTCGCGGCTGACGGGCGGCTGGAACATGACGCCCTGCTTCAGCTTGAAGGTCCAGACGGTGGCGTCCTCGTTGGCCTCCCAGCTCTCGGCGATCTTCGGGACGGCTTCCATGCCGCCGCTCTCATTCTGCTTGTACACGACCAGGCCTTCGAGGACCTGATGGGCGACCTGCCAGCCCTCGGACTCCTGGGTGCCGACCGGGTCGATCGCCACCGGGTTGGCCGAGAGCGCGTAATTGTAGACACCGCCCGGCTTGGGCGTGCCTTCGTCGGTCGTCTCGGTGCCCTCCTCCTCCTCGCCACAGGCGACGAGCATGACGGCGCCGAGAGCGAGCATGAGGGCCATGACGACCCAGATCCAACGACGTGATGTGAGTGAACTCAAAATTGACCTCCTTCGAGAGACCAGAACCCCTGTGGATGCCTCCCCCCGGCGCGACGCCGTCAGAGAGGGGAGCCCCCTACTCATGCACTCCTGCCGATACCAGCACCTCCAGTTCGTCCCGGTCCACTCTGTTCGGTGGCGCAGTGCCCCTTGCTCACCGGCCCGGCCCCACACCGGCGCGAGACCGGCCGAGGCCCGCGGCGACTAGCCAAGCCTCCAGGCGAGGAGAAACGTGGTGACGAAGAACGTGATGCCGGCGATGATCGTGTAGCGGGTGAGGTTGCGCTCCATGACGCTCGCCTGGGCGGCGAACGAGAAGCCGGTGACGCTGGCCATGCCCGAGTCTTTGCCCGAGTGCATGAGGATGAGGACGATGAGCACCAGGCACACCAGCAGGTGCACGACGATGAGCGCTGCGGTGAGGATCACTCAGGCTTCTCCCGTGACTGGATACTTTCCGTGCATGCAAGCATAGCATTCTTGCACCTTGTGTCCCCCACGGCAACACACGCGCACCCACGCTTCACGTGAACGTGACATGTCTTCATACGGATCCCGACACTTCGTACACATACGGCGCAGGCCCCGCGACCCCTGCGCGACCTCGCGCGGCGAGGCGCGACCTCACCCGGCCCCTGTGGGCCGCACGAGCAGGTCGCGCCCGG
This sequence comes from Thermoleophilia bacterium, assembly GCA_035464075.1. GTDB lineage: Bacteria > Actinomycetota > Thermoleophilia > UBA2241 > UBA2241 > UBA2241. The sequence goes on from DATHSP010000141.1 coordinate 2,540, forward strand.
TCATCTCCGCCGGCGGCGGCACGCCGAGCAGGTGCAACGCCGTCGGCGCCAGGTCGCAGAGGCGGCCGCCGTCGCGCACCGACACACCCGTGACCGTGGCCACGAAGGGCACGCGGTTGAGGCTGTGCGCGGTGCTGACGGCGCCGTCCGCCTCGAGCATGTGGTCGGAGTTGCCGTGGTCGGCGGTCACGAGGCACACGCCGCCGGCCGCGAGCACGCTGCCGACCACGCGGCCGAGACAGGTGTCCACGGTCTCGACGGCGCGCACGGCGGCGTCGAAGTCGCCGGTGTGCCCCACCATGTCGGCGTTGGCGTAGTTGACGACCACGAAGTCGAACTCCTCCCTCTCGACCCGCGCCACGAGCTCGTCGGTGACCTCGACCGCGCTCATCTCCGGCTTGTGGTCGTAGGTCGGCACGTCGCGCGGGCTCGGGACGAGGATGCGGGTCTCACCCGCGACCGCCTGCTCGACACCGCCATTGAAGAAGAAGGTGACGTGGGCGTACTTCTCGGTCTCGGCGATGTGCAGCTGGCGGAGTCCGCGCGCGGCGAGCACCTGGGCGAGCACGTTGTCGAGGGTCTGGGGCTCGAAGGCCACCGGCAGCGGGAACTCCTTCTTGTAGCGCGTCATGGTGACGACGTCGACCGCCGGCGGGTGCGGGCCGCGGTCGAACTCGGCGAAGTCGCGCTCGAAGAAGGCGCGCGTCAGCTGCCGCACACGGTCGGGCCGGAAGTTGAAGAAGAGGCAGACGTCGCCGTCGGCGACACACGCCGCCGGATCGGGCGCGACGACCGTCGGGCGCACGAACTCGTCGTTCTCGCCGCGCGCGTAGCCGGCGGCGAGCGCGGCCGCTGCGTCGGCGGCGAAGAAGCCCTCGCCGTGGACCAGCGCGTCGTAGGCGAGCTTGGTGCGCTCCCAGCGCCGGTCGCGGTCCATGGCGTAGTAGCGCCCGGCGACGACCCCGTAGCGCCCGACGCCGAGGCGGGTCATCGCCTGGTCGATGCGGGCGAGGTACTCCCCGGCGCTCCGCGGCGGCGTGTCGCGGCCGTCGAGGAAGGCGTGCACGACGACGCGCCCGACGGAGCGCCGCCGCGCCAGCTCGAGGCACGCCTCGAGGTGCCCGAGGTCGCTGTGCACGCCGCCGGCCGAGAGCAGGCCCAGGAGGTGGAGCGTGCTCCCCCTCCCCGCCGCCTTGTCGCAGGCCTGCACCAGTACGCGGTTCTCGAAGAACTCGCCGTCGGCGATCGCCTTCGAGATCCGCGTGAGCTCCTGGTAGACGACGCGCCCGGCGCCGATGTTGAGGTGCCCGACCTCGGAGTTGCCCATCTGGCCGGACGGCAGCCCGACCGCCTCGCCGGTGGCATCGAGCGCGCCGTGCGGGTAGCGCTCGAGGAGCCCGTCGAAGACCGGCGTCGCGGCCCGGGCGATGGCGTTGCCCGGCCCGTCCGGGGCGCAGCCCCAGCCGTCGAGGACCATGAGCACGACCGGCCGGTAGACGCGCCCGGTCGGCGAGAGGGACGGGTCGGGCGCGGCGGCCGCCGGCCGCCGCGCCTCCCCGTCTTCGGCCGCCGGCGGCTGCGCGTCGTCCCCCGCCTGCCGGCCGGACGCGTCCGGAGCCGCCGTCGAACCGCCGGTCGAGGCGTCCGTCACGCCGGCTCCACGAAGCGCACGATGCGGGCGAAGCCCTCGGGGTCGAGGCTGGCGCCGCCGACGAGCACGCCGTCGATGTCGGGCTGCGACATGAGGACGTCGATGTTGTCGGGCTTGACGCTGCCGCCGTAGAGGATCCGCAGCTCGTCGGCGGCGTCGCCGAAGCGGGCTCGCACGCGGGCGCGCAGCGCGGCGATCGTCTCCTGGGCCACCTCGGGGGTCGCCGTGCGGCCGGTGCCGATCGCCCAGATGGGCTCGTAGGCGACCGCCATCAGGGCGAGCTCGCCGGGCCGCACGTCGGCGAGGCCGGCGTCGGCCTGCCCGCCGATCTTCTCCTCGGTGCGCCCGGCCTCGCGCTCGTCGAGGCTCTCGCCCACGCAGAGGACGGGGACGAGACCGCGGTCGAGGGCGGCGCGCACCTTGCGCGCCAGGTCGGCGTCGTTCTCGGCGAAGTACTGGCGCCGCTCGGAGTGCCCGAGGACGACGTGGGTCACGCCGAGCTCGACCAGCATGCCGGGCGCCGTCTCGCCGGTGAAGGCGCCTTCGTCCGCGAAGTGCATCGTCTGGGCGCCGACGGCGACCTTCGTGCCCACCGTCGCCGCCAGGGCCGTCTCGAGACACACGTCCGGCGGGCAGAGGAGCACGTCGCGGTCGTCGACGCCGGCGACCAGGGGCACGAAGGCGTCGAAGAAGGCCCGCGTCTCCGGCCGTGTCTTGTACATCTTCCAGTTGCCCGCCATCAGCGGGCGGCGCGCTGCGCTCATGCTCACTCCCGGTCCAGAAGGGTCTCGACGCCGGGCAGCGCCTTGCCCTCGACGAACTCCATTGCCGCGCCCCCGCCGGTGGACACGTGGTCGATGCGCTCCTCGAGGCCGAAACGGCGCAGGGCGGCGACCGAGTCGCCGCCCCCCACGACGGTCACGGCCGGGCTCGCCGCCACGGCCTCGGCGACGGCACGCGTGCCGGCGGCGAAGTCGTCGATCTCGAAGAGGCCCATCGGGCCGTTCCAGAAGACCGTGCCGGCGGCGGCGATGCGGGCGCCGAACGCGGCC
>DATHSP010000142.1:0-8115 GCA_035464075.1 Thermoleophilia bacterium
GCCCGGCGAGACGATGACGTCGGCCTGCGAGAGCACGAGGTCGGCGAAGCTGCCCGAGGTGTGCCCGGCGGGCACCGGCGCCCAGAGGTAGATGGTGCCCTTGGGAGAGGCCGCCTCGAGCCCGACACGGCGCAGCGCCGGGACGAGCAGGTCGCGGCGGCGGCGGTAGACCTCGCACATCTCGCGCACGCAGTCCTGGGGGCCGTCGAGAGCCGCCGCGGCGGCACGCTGCACAGCGGCGAACATGCCCGAGTCCATGTTGGTCTTGAGCCGCCAGAAGGCGTCCACGATCTCGGCGTTGCCGACGACGGCCCCGGCACGCCAGCCCGTCATGTTGTAACTCTTGGAGAGCGAGAAGAGCTCGACGCCGACCTCCTTCGCCCCCGGCGTCTCGAGGAAGCTCGGGGCGACGTAGCCGTCGAAAGTGATGTCGGCGTAGGCGTTGTCGTGCACCACGACGAGGTCGTGCCGGCGGGCGAACTCGACGAGACGGGCGAAGAAGTCGTCCTCGACCACCGCGCCGGTGGGGTTGTTCGGGTACCCGACGAAGAGGAACTTCGCCGCCCTCAGCACCTCGGCCGGGATCGCCTCGAGGTCGGGCTGGAAGCCGAGCTCGGCGCGCAGCGGGAGCGGCACGGCGCGCCCGCCGGCGAGCAGCGGCCCCGTGGCGTAGACGGGGTACCCGGGGTCGGCGGCGAGACAGACCTCGTCCTGGTCGAGCAGGGCGAGGCACATGTGGGCGATGCCCTCCTTGGCCCCGAGGAGCGGCATCACCTCGGTCTCGGGGTCGAGGGCGACGCCGAAGCGCCGCTCGTAGTAGCCGACGACGGCGTCGCGGAAGCCGCGCTCGCCGCGGTTGCTCGGGTACTGATGCGTCGCCGGGTCGGCGGCCGCCGCGGCCAGCGCGGCGACGATGTGCGGCGGGGTCGGCAGGTCCGGGTCGCCGATGCCGAGGCTGATGATGTCGGCGCCGGCGGCACGGCGTGCGGCCACCTTGCGCTCGATCTCGGCGAAGAGGTAGGGCGGGAGGCTCGCGACGCGGGTGGAGAGGCGCATGGTCACCGCCTATTCGAGGTGTCGGAGGAACTCGCGGGACAGGTCGCCGTGGTAGATCTCCTCGGCGGGCCCGGTCATGAAGACGCGCCAGTCGGGCCGGACCTCGACCTCGAGCGAACCACCCGGCAGGTCGACGGTGACCGGCGAGACGCAGCGCCCGGTGCGCACGAGGGCGACGGCGGTGGCCGTGGCGCCCGTGCCGCAGGCCCGCGTCTCCCCCACCCCGCGCTCCCAGACGCGCACCTTGGCGCGATGCTCGTCTTGTACGACGACGAACTCGACGTTCGCCTTGCGCGGGAAGTACTTGTGCTCCTCGAGCACGGGGCCGAACTCGTGCACCGCGGCGAGCTCGAGCGGCCACGGCGACGAGATGACGGCGTGCGGGTTGCCCACGTCGACGAAGGTGAAGGTGAAACTGCGGCCGGCGGCGTTGATCGAGGCTTCGACGGCTTCGCCGTCGAAGCCCGCGAGCTTGTCGCCGCCGAACCGGGCCACGCCCATGTCGACGGTGACGCTGTAGCCGTCGCCGAGGCGGGGCACGATCTCCCCCGCCCCCGTCTCGAGCACGACGCTGTCGCTCTCGAGCAGGCCCTCCATCTGAAGCTTGCGCGCCACCATACGCACGCCGTTGCCGCACATCTCGGCCTCGGAGCCGTCGGGGTTGAAGATCTGCAGCTTGAAGCGGTCGACCCCGGTGCGCGGGCCGACGACGAGGATGCCGTCGGCGCCGATGCCGAAGTCACGGTCGCAGAGCAGCCGCACGCGGCCGGGGGTCAGGTCGAAGGGGATCTCTTCGCGGTGCAGGACGATGTAGTTGTTGCCGAGGCCCTGCCACTTCGAGAACTGCATCTTCCCCGGACCCTGCCACGTGGACGCCACGCCCGACCTCCCTGGTTGTACGGAAGCGATGAAGCCCGCCCCCCGTCGGGGGCGACCCGGCCCGCATCGAGGGGCAATCCTACCACGGGGGACCGGTGAAGAGCCCGGGGGCCGGCGAGGAGGCGCGTGGGCCTACGAGGAGGCTCGTGGGCTGGCCCGTGAGGCACCCTCAGCCGAGGAGCCGGAGGATCTCCTCCGCCACCGCGCCCGGCGCGCGGCCGCCCGCCGCGACGGTGGTGCTCGCCGGCAGCTTGCGCATCCAGGTGAGCTGCCGGCGCACCAGCGCGTTCGTGCGGCGCACCCTCGCCGCGGCCGCGGCGTCCAGGGTGAGCTCCCCGGCGAGGACGGCGCTGAGCACGCGCACGCCGATCGCCTGCCGCACGGTGCGCGCCGGGGTGCCGCCGGCGAGCAGCGCCTCGACCTCGCCGAGCGCGCCGGCCGCCAGCATCGCCGCGACCCGCGCGGCGACCCGCTCGCGCAGAGCCGCGCGGTCGGGCGCGAGCGCGACGAGGCGGTGCTCGTAGCGGCCACCGGGAGCCCACAGCGCGTCGTGCTGGGCCTCCTCCGGGGTCGTGCCGGCGGCCTGCGGCGCCGTCTCGAGTGCTGCTGCGAGGGCGCGCAGCACGCGCCGCGGGTTGGCGGTGTCGAGGCGCGCGAGGGCGACGGGGTCGCGACGGCGAAGCTCCTCGACGACTCCGTCCGGATCGCGCGCCCAGCGCTCCTCGAGATCGCGGCGCAGCGCGTCGCGGCGCTCGCCGGCGGCCGCCGGCCGGAACTCGAGGCCGCCGAGGGCGGCGCGCAGGTACAGGCCGGAGCCGCCCTCGATGACCACCCGGCGCCCGGCGGCGAGGGCGCCGTCGATCGCCGAGTGGGCGAGCGCCGCGTAGGCGGCGACCGAGAACTCGGCGTACGGGTCGGCGACGCCGACGAGGTGGTGGCGTCGCCGTCGCAGGCGCGCCGCGTCCGGCTGGTTCGTGAGGATCGGCAGGCCGCGGTACACCTGCATCGAGTCGGCGACGACGATGTCGGCGCCGAGCCGTTCGGCGAGCGCGAGAGCGATGTCGCTCTTGCCGAGGGCGGTCACGCCGAACAGGGCGACGACCGGCGGCCGCCCCTCGCCGCCCCGGTCACGCCGGAGCGTCGTCACCCTCCCTGAAACGCTCCACGGTGAACCGCTCGACGGCGAACGGCTCGTCCGGGGAGATGCCGCCCTTCTGCAGGGCGATGCCGACCTGCTGCGCCACCGTGTCGACGCCGGGCAGGTCGGGCAGCAGCACGCCGCGGCGGCCCCCGGCGCTGACGATGACACCGTAGCGGCGCGGGTCGAGCCCCGCGAGGTCCGTCGGCTCCGGCGGGCCGAGCACGTCCACCGAGCAGCTCAGCCCCTCGACCTCGTCCGGCCCGACCGGCGGGAAGCGCGGGTCGCTGAAGGCCGCGGCCGCCGTGTTGCGCACGATCTCGTGACCGAGGTCGACCTCGGCGGGGAGAAGCGTGCCGATGCACCCGCGCAACTCGCCACCGCGCTTGAGCGAGACGAAGCAGGCGGCGCGGCGCCCGTAGATGCCGCCCTCGAGGGGCTCCGGCGGGCGCTCGCCGCGCACGAGCGCCGCGAGGCACATGCGCGCGAAGTCGGCGGGGCCGGAGGGCTCCGCCCCGGCGCCGTCCGCGGGGCCGCCGGAGGCCCCGGAGCCGTCGCCCGGGCCGACCGGCCCCTGCCCGAGCTCATCCGCCGCGCTCAAGCCGACCCGCTCCCCTGCCGCTGCCTCAGAGCGGCCGCGGCGCCGGCGCCCCGAAGCGAGCCACGAGGTAGCCCACGCCGTACGGCCCCTCGTAGCTGTAGACCTCGGGGTGGTCGGTGGCGTCGTCGCCGAGGAAGCCGCCGAGGGCGATCAGCGAGCGCAGCCCGCACTCGCCGGCGGCGCGCACAAGATCGCGGTCGAGGTTCGCGAGGCCGGCGAAGTCGCCGGCGCGGACCAGCTCGACGATGCGCTCGTCGAACTCGCGGGCGCGCGGGTCGTAGCCGGCCGGGGCCGAGCGCGTGAGGCGGTGCGAGAGGTCGCCGCTGGCGACGAAGAGGACGTCGCGCCCGAGCTCCTCGGCGCAGCGCCGCACGAGGCGGCCGAGGGCGCGGTGCTCGCCGTACCGACCGACGATCGAGAGCGACACGAGCCGCGTTTGCGGCAGGAAGTGGAGCGGCACCAGCGCACCGTGGTCGAGCACCTCGTCGGTCGTCGGCTCGAGGCGGACGGCGCCGTCGCCGCCGGCGAGCGCGAGCAGGAGCTCGACGAAGGGGAGGTCGTTCTCGAAGGAGAGTGCGACCTGCGGGCAGCCGAAGGCGCCGAAGTCGCCGCTCAGATGAGCCCCGACCTTCACCAGGTGCGTGTCCCCTGCGGCCGGCGTGTGCGGCGAGATCACGACCAGCGTCTCGGGCTCGCCGACGTCCTCGGCGAGGCGGCGCATGCCCTGCACGGTCGCCTCGACCTCGGAGAGCGCGTCGCCGCCGATCTCGGGGATCAGCAGCGGCGGGTGCGGGCAGATGCAGCCGTGCATCGGGTCGCCTCCTCGTCGGGGCTCAGCGCCGGCCGGCCAGTGTGGTCGACGTCGCCCCGGTGATCTCCACCTCCACTATCGTACCTGCCGCGGCGGCGCCGCCAAAGTTGACCGTGACGTGCTGGCGCGTGCGCCCGCGCACGCCGCCCGGGTGCCGGCTCGGGCCCTCGACGAGGACCTCGACGCGGCGCCCGACCCAGCGGCGGTGCGCGGCGAGCGCGAGGCCCTGCGTCACCTCGACCAGCCTCGCCACACGCTCGCGGCGGACGTCCTCGGGCACCTGACCGGGAAGCTCCGCAGCGGCGGTGCCGCGCCGCGGCGAGTAGACGAAGGTGAAGGCCGCGTCGAACGCCGCCTCCTCGACGGCCGAGAGGGTCGCGGCGAAGTCGTCCTCGGTCTCACCGGGGAAGCCGGAGATGAGGTCGGTGGTGACGCTCACACCGGGGACCGCGGCGCGCAGCCGGCGGACGAGGTCGAGGAAGCCCTCCGCCGTGTAGCCGCGGCGCATGGCCTCGAGGATGCGGTCCGAGCCCGACTGGAGGGGCAGGTGCACGTGCTCGCACACGCTGGGCAGCCCGGCGACGGCGTCGATCAGGCGCTCGCTCAGGTCCTTGGGGTGCGAGGTCACGAAGCGCAGGCGGTCGAGCCCGTCCACGCCGTCCAGACGGGCGAGAAGGGCCGGGAAGTCGACCGCCTTCCCCCCGCCGGCCTCGCCGGCGCCGCGCAGGTCGCGGCCGTAGGCGTTGACGTTCTGGCCGAGGAGGGTGACCTCGCGGACGCCGTCGGCGACGAGGTCACGGACCTCGGCCTCGATCGCCCCCGGTCGCCGGCTGCGCTCGGGTCCGCGCACGTACGGCACGATGCAGTAGGAGCAGAAGTTGGTGCACCCCGACATGACCTGCACCCAGGCCTGGAACGGACGTGCGCGGCGGCCGGGCAGCTCGCCGCTCATCTGCGGCCCGTCCTCGACGAAGGCGGGCCGGCCCGGCGGCGCTTCCGCGCAGCCCGACGCCGTGCGGGCGACGGCCGCCTCGAGCAGTCCGGGCAGGCGGTGCACGTTCTGCGGCCCGAGGATGCCGTCGACGAAGGGGAAGCGCTCGAAGAGCGCGGCGCCCTCGGCCTGCGGCAGGCACCCCGTGACGAGGACGACGCGCCCGGGGTGCTCGCGCTTCAGGCGCGCCGCGCCGCTCAGGTGGCCGGCGAGGCGCTCGTCGGCGCTCTCGCGCACGGTGCAGGTGTTGTACACGAGCACGTCGGCCGCCTCGGGCTCGCCCACCGGGGCGAGGCCCTCTGACTCGAGCAGGTGCCGCAGGCGCTCGGCGTCGTGCTCGTTCATCTGGCAGCCGAACGAGCGCAGGTAGTACGTCCTCATGGCGCCTCTCCGCCGGCGGCCCTCGCCGCCGCGACCCGTGGTGCCGCGCGCACCCGGCGGGTTACTTCGCCAGCTCGGTCGCGCGGCTCTCGCGGATCACGGTGACCCTGATCTGCCCGGGGTAGTCGAGCTGCTCCTCGATCTCCTTGGCGATCTCGCGAGCCAGCAGCGCGGTGCCGTTGTCGTTGATCTCGGCGGGCTTGACCATGACGCGCACCTCGCGCCCCGCCTGCATCGCGTAGCACTTCTCGACGCCCTTGTGCTTCTCGGCGATCTCCTCGAGGGCCTCGAGGCGCTTGATGTAGTTCTCGAGCGACTCGCGGCGCGCGCCCGGACGGGCGGCGGACACGGCGTCGGCGGCCTGCACCAGCACGGCCTCGATGGTCTGCGGCTCGACGTCCTGGTGGTGGGCGTGGATCGCGTGGACGACGCTCTGCGACTCGCGGTACTTCCTCGCGAGCTGCTGGGAGATGTCGGCGTGCGAGCCCTCGACCTCGTGGTCGACGGCCTTGCCGACGTCGTGCAGCAGGCCGGCGCGCTTGGCGATCTTGATGTTGGCGCCGAGCTCGGCGGCCATGAGGCCGGCGAGGTGGGCGACCTCGACCGAGTGGTTGAGCACGTTCTGCCCGTAGCTCGTGCGGAACTTGAGGCGCCCGAGGACCTTGACGAGCTCGGGCGCCACCCCGTGCACGTTGGTGTCGAAGCAGGCCTGCTCGCCGGCCTCCTCCATCGCCGCCTCGACCTCGGCCCGCGACTGCTCGAACATCTCCTCGATGCGCGCCGGGTGGATGCGCCCGTCGGCGATGAGCTTGGTGAGCGTGAGCCGGGCGATCTCGCGGCGCACGCCGTCGAAGCCCGAGAGGACGACCGCCTCGGGCGTGTCGTCGATGATGCAGTCGATGCCCGTCACGGCCTCGAGGGCGCGGATGTTGCGGCCCTCGCGGCCGATGATGCGGCCCTTCATGTCGTCGGACGGCAGCGGGACGACGGTCACCGTGGTCTCGGCCACGTGATTGGCCGCGGTGCGCTGGATGCTCAGGGAGAGGATGTTGCGCGCCCTGCGGTCGGCCTCGCGGCGGGCCTCCTCCTCGACCTGGCGGACGAGCTTGGCCATGTCGTGACGGGCGTCGTCCTCGACCTGCTTGAGGAGCAGGTCGCGGGCCTGGGTGGGGCTCAGGCCGGAGATGCGCTCGAGGGCGGCGACGGCTTCGTCCTTCGCCGCGTTGAGCTCTTCGGTGAGGCGCTCGGTGTTGGCCTCGCGGTCGCGCAGCGACTGGTCGCGGCGCTCCTGCTCGGCGGCGCGCGCTTCGAGCTGCTCTTCGCGCTGCACCATGCGCTGCTCGAGCGCGGCCACCTCGGCGCGCCGGTCGCGGAGCTCGGTCTCGACCTCGGTGCGTACGCGGTGCACCTCTTCTTTGGCCTCGAGACGGGCCTCCTTGAGCACGCTCTCGGCCTCGCGCTTGGCGTCGCGCTGCACGCGCTCGGCCTCGCGCTCGGCGTTCGCCAGGCTGCTGCTGGCGAGATAGCGGCGGATCAGGTACCCGAGGCCGACGCCCACCGCCAGCGCCAGCACCACATAGAGCACAGTCATGTCAGTCGCATCCCTTCAAGCACGTCAGGGCACGAAAAAAGGCCGGGCGGACGCCCAGCCTGCTCGCGCCTCCTCACGCCTGCAGAGCGATGCAGCGTGTGGCACTCAATGCCGGTGCGGGGATGTGACTCGGGGAGGTCTCACCTCCCGGATCTCACACCATGGACCGCACGTTCTCTCGTCTAGAACACGGCGCCAGGCGCCGTGGGAGTGCTACAGGCTCTGCACGCGCAGGTGCCGGTCACAGGCACACGCGCACGTCGTCGCGTGACCCGATAATAGGGACTCGGCGGATTTGCTGTCAAATGCAGCGCGGATGCGGTCGCCGGCAGTGGACGCGCTGTCGGTCGCCGGAGGTGCTTGGAGAGACCTGGCGTCACCCCGCCTCCCCTGTGGCGGGAGGCCGGCGCCGGCCCGGCAGGCCGAGTCTCAAGCTCAGCTTGAGGCCTTGCGAACGGGGCGAGCCTGCCCGGCCGGCCGCGGTCGTCCGCGCTCAACCGCGGCCGGCGTCGCGCGACTCGTCGACCCAGCGCCGCACGGCGGCGTAGGCGACCTCGCTTGCGAAGCCGCGACGCTGCAGGGCGGCGAGGGCGCGGCGCTTGTCGCCCTCGTAGGGCGGCAGCGGGCGCGGGCGGCGGCGCAGCACCGCGAGGGGGCGCGCGTGCTC
>DATHSP010000143.1:0-22297 GCA_035464075.1 Thermoleophilia bacterium
GCCGGCGTGGCGATCCCCGCGTCGCCCTCGGCGCGTTCGGCGCGCCGGGCCGCCGCGACGAACGGGAGGGCGATCGCCTGCGATGCCCCCGCGAGGACCCAGGCGAAGGGGATCGAGACGGCCCGCGACGCGTAGCCGAAGCCGAGCTGCCCGAGCGTGTTGCCGCCGTCGTTGAAGAGCGCATCGAGCGAGATGATCGTGGCCCGCTGCTGGGAGGGGATGCGGGCGTTGATCCAGCCCTGCTTCACCGGCATGTAGACCCCGAAGGCCGTGGTCGCCAGGAGGTACAGCGGCACGGCGATCCAGAAGCTCCCCGAGAGCGCCGCGCCGATGACGGCGACGGTCGTCAACCCGAAGACCCCCATCAGGACGACCCCCCGGTCGGGCACGCGACGCGTGATGGGACCGACCAGGGCGTTGCCGAGGATCTGCGTCAGGCCGACGAGGGCGGCGATGACGCCGGCCACCCAGATCAGGTCGCGGCCGAGCAGGTCGAGGAAGTAGCGCTGCCACGAGTAGAAGCCGTAAAAGAAGAAGAGGCCCTGGACGAAGCTGGCGAACATCACGAAGCGGACGACCCTGTCGCCGAGGCCGTGGGCGATGCCGGCGCTGGCGATGCGCTTCGTCTCCTCGCCGAAGCGCGAGACCTTGAGCGGTCGCGGCGTGAAGCCCAGCTCGCGCATCCACACCACGCCGATCAGGATCGCCGGCACGAGGATGACGGCGCGCACCGCGTACGGCACCCAGAGGTCGAGCTGCCCGAGAAGGCCGCCGGCCGTCGTGCCGATCAGCATCGACACGCCGAACACCATGCCGTAGCGGGCGAAGATGGGCTCGAGCCGGCCTTCGTAGCCGACCGCGTCCAGGGCGTCCACCATCCACGCCTCGACGGCACCGGTATAGAACGTGAAGCCGAAGCCGAGGAGCACCGACACGAGGGCGAAGGGGACCGGCCCGGCCTCGACCAGCCCAAGCCCCAGGTAGAACACGGTCGCGGCGAGGATGATCACGCAGGAGAGCAGATAGGAGATGCGGCGGCCCAGCGTGTCGGCGACGATGCCGGTCGGCACCTCGAAGAACATCTGGGAGACGGTGAACGCGGCGTTGACGACCATGACCTCGAAGATGTCGAGGCCGACGTCGAGCAGGAAGAGGGTGTTGACGCCCCAGATGAGGGACTGCGCCAGCGTCGTCGTGGCGCCGATGGCGAGATAGGTGCGGATGATGCGACGCTGGCCCATGAGCCACTGTACCCGCGTCTCCCGCTCTTACTCCGCCACTCGAGCCCCTCCGCCACCGGAGACCGGCGGAGGTGCGCGCTCACGCGGCGCTCGCGCCTCGCCTTCGCGGTGACCGGCCGTAGCGCCCGGGCTCACTCCGCCACGTAGGCCTCGCCGTCGGAGAGGTAGCCGATGAGCTCGAAGTCCCGGCCCGCGGCCGAGTAGGCGAAGTCGCCGGGCCCGTCGCCGGCGTGCATCGGCTCGGCGGTGAACGGGTTCGTCGGCCAGCCGACGCCGAGGCGGACGAGCGAGCGCGCGAACTCCGAGTCGGGGGCGAGAAGGTCCGCGGCGGGCGGGAGGCCGCCGCGGACCTCCGCCCAAGCCTGCACCGCCGCCGCCAGCTCCATGAGCCCCGTACGCACCCGGTCGTCGCTCAGCGCCGCGAGTGCCTCCTCGTAGGCCGCCTCGTTCAGCGCCTCGAGCTCCACCTCGACCGGATGGGACGAGCCCTGCCGCGACCTCAGGACGACCCGGCCGCTCTTCACCTCCAGATCGAACGCGAGCAGGGGATCGAGGAGCGGGTCCGGGGAGGGCGACGACGAGAGCTCGGGGGCCGGCATGACGTGCAGCACATCGCCCTCGGCGGACGCCGGCCGCGGGGCCTCGCAGTCGACGCGCACGAAGTACGCGCCACCGTCCTGCCAGACCTTGACGAGGGTGCAGACGGCGAGCGCCACGTCGGCGGCGCGCCAGGAGCCGACCCACTTCTCGCCGGCCCCCTCGCCGCCGCAGGCGCCCAGCGCGCCGGCGGCGGCCGAGACTGCGGCGAGGACCAGGACGGCAGCCAGCGCGACGGTGAGGGCCCGCGCGAGAGCGGGGGCCCTCACCGTCGCGCGGGCCCTCGCCGTCGCCGGACGCGCCCGGGCAGCCGGCCCGCCCGCCCGGGGCGAGCGGCCGCGGGCTTCGGTCACGTCGAGGCCGCCGCCGGCTCGGCGAGGAACTCGTCGCGCAGCACGGCCGCGATCTCCTCCGGCGTCGCGAAGATCAGCTCGCCGCCGAGCTGCTTCTGGAGGAAGTAGTCGTCGGTGCGGTAGTCGGGCTTGAAAGCCGAGCGGGCGATGACACGAAGCACCACCGGGTGACCGGCGTCGGGGGCGCCGAGCGGCCCGCCGTAGAGCGTGAAGTTGAAGGCCGAGAGGCCTTCACGCTCGTACCAGGCGAGCACCTTCGAGAGGCCCGCGGCGAGGTACGCCACCTGCTCGCCGCCGAGCCCGGCCACCCGGCTGACGGCGGGCACCACGGCGATCACCTCGCGGCCACCCGTAGGCGCGAACGGGGTGAGCCAGCGGCAGCCCGCCCGCGCGGCGATGAAGCGGTCGCCCTGGGCCTGCTCCTCGGTGACCAGCGTCTGCCAGTACGAGATGCCGTGCTCGGCGAGGAAGGCAGCCGAGCGCTCCCAGGCCCGGCGCACCAGCCAGGGGACGCCGGGACCGCCGAAGATCTGGAAGTGCGGGTGCGCGAGGCTCGCGCCGGCCGGCAGCATGTAGTTGCAGCACACCTCGAGGTGCTCGAGGCCCGGGTAGGCGCGCTCGGCGCGGCCGGCGAAGTCGACCGCCGCGCCGAGTCCCTCCTCGAGCAGGTCGGGGGTGAACTCCGACGCGCGCAGGAAGTGGAGATCCGGATACGTGACGACCGCGTGCAGCGCCGCCAGCGGGAAGAGATTGGGGAAGACGAGCGCCTGCCCGCGCTGCAGACGCCCGCCCTCGACGACCTCGTCCGGGTAGCGCGGCGTCGTCTCCATGACCTTCTCCGGGCAGAAGAAGCAGCCCTCCCGGGAGCGCCGCGCGAGATCCTCGGCGTGAGCCCAGTCGGTCGTGCCGTAGAACATCTCCTCCTTGGCGGCGAGCTCGGACGAGGAGACGGCGGTCATGCCGGTCAGCGGGTCGCGGCGCACCGCGATCGTCTGCTCCGCGTAGTCCATGCCCGCCAAGGGGCTGAAGAACCCGGCCTTCTCGACGCTGCGCTCGAACTGGATCAGTCCCATGCGGCCCTCCTCGAGTCGGCGGTCTCGGCCGCGATGATACGGCCGCCTTGGGCGGGCGGCAATGGCTGCCGCTGCGGTCGCGGCCGTCTTCGCAGGGTCGTCCGCCGCGACGACGGGGTAGACAGCGACCATGGAGATCCTCTGGTTCGCACTCGTTGTGCTCGTCGTGGCCCTCCTTCTGACACCGCTGCTCCAGCGACGCTCCCTGCGGCGCCGTCGGCAGCGGCTCATCCGCACCATCGAGCAGCAACGCGGCTCGCGCGTCGTGACGCTCATCCATCGCCAGGAGATCGTCAGCCTGCTGGGCATCCCACTCACCCGCTTCATCAACATAGAGGACGCGGAGCGTGTCCTGCGCGCGATCCGGCTGACACCGGACGAGATGCCGGTCGACCTTGTCCTGCACACCCCGGGAGGTCTCGTGCTGCCCTCTGATCAGATCGCTTTCGCCCTGCGGCGACGCTCCGGCAGGGTGACGGTGATCGTCCCGCACTACGCCATGTCCGGCGGGACCCTCGTGGCCCTGGCGGCCGACGAGATCCTCATGGACCCGGACGCCGTGCTCGGGCCGGTGGACCCGCAGCTCGGCAGCGTCCAGCGCGGCTACTACCCCGCGGCCTCCATCCTGCGCGCCCTCGAGCAGCCGAACCCGAACCGCGACGACGAGACCCTCATTCTCGGTGACATGGCCGGCAAGGCGATCGCCCAGGCGCGCGGGGCGGTCCGCGACCTGATGGCGGAGGGCCACGCGGAAGAGGAGGCCGAGCGCATCGCGACGACGCTCAGCGACGGACGATGGACGCACGACTTCCCGATCCGCCTCGAGCGCGCCCGTGATCTCGGCCTGCCGGTGCGCGAAGGCATCCCCGCCGCAGTGTACGACCTCATGAGCCTCTACCCCCAGGCCGCGCAGCGCCGGCCTTCGGTCGAGTTCATCCCGGTACCGTACCGGGAGCCCGGGCGTCCGCCCGGCCACGAGCGAACGGGATGAAGACGCTCTTCGGAGGGCGCGACGATCGGGCAGACCGGCACGCGCGCCCGAGGGTCGGGCGTGACAGAACGCGATGGAGAGCGCGGAAGCGAAGGAGTTGAGACGATGGGCAGATGGCTGACGGCGCTGACGGTCGGCATCGTCGCCCTCGTCGCGGTCGTCGTCGTGATCGTGGGCGACTTCGGCGACGGAGACGGCGGCGATCAGGCCGACGCGCCGCAGGCGACCGCGGCAGGCGACTTCGACCCGGTGACCCTGTACCAGGAGTCATCCCCGAGCGTCGTGCTCGTCCTCGCCCAGTTCGTCACACCGGGCGGCGAAGGCCGGGGCCTGGGCTCCGGGTTCGTCGCCGACGACGAAGGTCACATCATCACCAACGCCCACGTGGTGACGACGGACGGCGCCACCGCCGATCGCGTCGACGTCGTCTTCCTGCGTGGCGAGACCGAGCAGAAGGTCCTCACCGAGGTCGTCGGCGTCGATCAGAGCACCGACATCGCCGTGCTGCGCGTCGACCCCGGCCAGGTCGAGGTGGAGCCGATCCCGCTCGGCGACTCCGACGCGGTGCTGGTCGGCCAGCCGGTCATCGCCATCGGCAACCCGCTGGGCTTCTCCTTCTCGCTGAGCTCCGGCGTGGTCTCGGGCGTCGGCCGCAACCTGCAGGCCCCCAACGGTGCCATCATCCCGCAGGGGATCCAGACCGACGCCGCCATCAATCAGGGCAACTCCGGCGGGCCCCTCATCGGTGCCGACGGGCGCGTCGTCGGCGTCAACGTGCAGATCGCCAGCACGACCGGCGGCTTCACGGGGCTCGGGTTCGCCGTCCCGGTCAACACTGCGGCCGAGGTGCTGCGGCAGTTCGTCGAGGAGGGCGACGTCGAGCACGCCTATCTGGGGATCCAGGGCCAGACGCTGACGCCCGGGCTCGCCGAGACGCTGGGCCTGCCCGTCGCCTCCGGTGTGCTCGTCGCCGACGTCGTGCCGGGTGGTCCGGCGGAGTCCGCCGGACTGCGCGGCGGCGACCGCCAGGTCCTCGTGCAGGGCATCCCCTACATCGTCGGCGGCGATATCGTCACGGCGATCGACGGAGAGCCTGTGCGGGGCATGGAGGAGCTCGGAGCGGCCGTCGCGCAGGCCTCGCCCGGTGATCGGTGGGAACTCACGGTGCAGCGCGACGGCGAGGAGTTGCGCCTCCCGGTGACGTTGGGCGTGCGCCCCGGTTGAGGCAGCCGGTACGCGCACGGACGGGTTTCGCGATCAGCAGTCCGTCGGCGCTCATTCGCAGGGGGCGGCGGCCCTGACCTCCTCGACGGCCAATCCCAGATGCACGGCGCCCCCGCCCGCGTCGACGCGACGGACGTCGGCGCTCGCGACGGACGCGTGGATGCCGGACACCCAGCCGCTGACGGCGACGACCAGGCAGTCGACCCGCCAGGACCCGGGGTCCACGAGCAGGTCGTCGACGGTGCCGACCTCGCCGTCGGTCGCGATCGCCGTGTGGCCGATCATGCCGCGTGCACTGTGCGACCGCTCCTCTCGAGCGAGTGCCGATGTCTCCGGCGCCGACCCGCGCGGCCGGTCCGTCGCGGCCTCCTCGGTATCCGCCGACCCGGCACCGCCCGGACGGGCGGCGTCGGAGACCTCCCCGGCCGGTGCGAGCACCTCGTCACCGATAGTCGCCGGCCGCCCCCACGGAGCGCTGGGTGAGTAGGAGGACGAGGATGGCGGCCGCTCCTCCCGCGACGCGTCGAGACCGCCGTCGCCGCCCGGCGACGCTCCGCCGGACTCGGCCGCGCGCCCGGGCGGCCGCCGCAGGTCGACCGCCGGGGCCTCGTCGACCTGGGCGAGGCTCAGCGCCAGCTCGACGCGACCCCCGCCGGGGTCGACACGGTGGACCGCGTCGGGTCTGAGCCCAAGCGGCACCGTGCGCTCCATCGCCGTAGGCTCGATGATGAGCGTGTGCACCACCCAGTCTTGCTCGCTCAGGTACGCGTCGCGGAGCGCGCCCACATCCCCGTCGGTCGCCGCTACCGCAGCCCCGATGATCCGCTTCAGACTCAGCATCTCCCGCCTCCTCCCCTCTCCTCCAGTGCACACGTACCCGTTCCCCCGCAGCCCTCTCCGTCCCGAGACCGACCAGGAGCACACGAGGGTCCGCACCCGCGCCGGTGTCGCCCGGCGCGACACGGGAGATACGGACGAGACGGCAGGCCCACCGACCCGGCGCTCCCCGTCGACCACCGCGTTCCGAGATGCGGGGCGGGCGGGGCGGCCTCACGCTCGCGACGCACGGAGGGCGGTCCTTGTCAGTCTCATCCTGTACCCCTTCGTCTCGTGACCCCGTGCACGAGTGGCGGCCCCGACGGCCACCGCTCGCTGCGCCCGGGACGGCGCACGAGAGAGGATGGCGCGCCCGGATGAGGCGGGGCTGAGCGCAGGTCGAGCGGGCGACAAAGGTCGCGAGAGATGCGTGCGACCGTTCGGTGAGCGCACGGTTGGCCACGCACCCCGGGCGGAGGGCGCCTGGCCCCGCAGCGAGTCGCGGCGTGCTCGAGGCCGTGCGGGCGGCGGCCCCCAAGGCCGCCGCCCGCGCGGCCTCGGCGAACACGCGCGAGGTCAGTCCACGCCGGTCGGATCCCAAGCCACGTGCAGGCCCTCGTCGAGGGCGTCGAGGCGCGCCATCTCGGACACCGAGAGCTCGAAGTCGAAGAGGGCGGCGTTCTCGGCGATGCGTGCGCGATGGACCGACTTGGGTAGCGGCACGTAGCCCTTCTGCAGGGACCAGCGGAGAACGACCTGGGCCGCCGTCTTGGCGTGTGCCGCGGCGACCGCCTGCACGACGGGGTCGTGCAGGCGCCGGCCGCGGGTCAGCGGGCTGTAAGCCTCGACGACGATGCCGTGCCGCCGGCAGAGGTCGACCAGCGCGGTCTGGGCGAGGAACGGGTGCAGCTCGAACTGGTCGACCATCGGCGCCACGTCCGCCTCCGCCAGCAGCTCGCGCAGGTGGGCCTCCGTGTAGTTGCTGACGCCGATGGCGCGTGCCCCGCCCTCGGCGTGGATCGCCTCCAGCGCGCGCCAGCTCTGCACTCGTCCTTCGGGCACGGGCCAGTGGATCAGGTACAGATCGACGTGGTCGAGTCCGAGAGCGGCGAGGCTCCGCTCGAAGGCCCGCCGCGCCGCGTCGTAGCCGTGGTCCCGGTTGCCCAGCTTGGTGGTGACGAAGACGTCGCCGCGGGGGACGCCGGGGGCGCGCAGGGCCGCGCCGACGTCCCGCTCGTTGCCGTAGCTGTGCGCCGTGTCGATGTGCCGGTAGCCCAGCTCGAGCGCCCAGCGGACGGCGTCCCGCGTCTCCGCACCGGGCCGGGCGCGGAAGACCCCCAACCCGAGCACCGGCAGGCGTACGCCGTTGGACAACTCGATGCCGGAACCGATCTGCACGGACCGTCCCGCGCCGCCCCCGGCTTATGCGACCCGGGCCAGGCGCTGCCGCTCCTGGAAGGCGCGCATGCGGCAGCGGTCGCTGCAGTACTTGCGCGCCGTGTTCGCGGTCGTGAACTCGTGGCCGCAGGGAGCGTAGGCGCAGCGACGCGTGAGGAGCGGCGCGTCGCGCCGATGACGATGCTCGCCGGTGGCTGCCGCCGAATGGCCGTGGACCGCGCAGAACTCGGACGGGTTGTAGCGCGACAACACCGTCACGCACCCCCGGGATGCGCAGACGCGCCCGTCCCCATACGTCCTCACGGGCTCGCCGCGACCGCCCGGCAGCCGGACCTCTCCGTGCCTGGGGATCTGCTCGCCGAGTCTCAAGGACGCGCCCTCCCTCGACAGAGAGGGCGGAGCGCCCCGGTCATCATCGTTGTGAGGTGCGCCCCGCGCCGTTCACTAGCTCAACGCTTCCCGCTGAGCCGAGTTCGAACCGCCGACCGCGTTAAGTGCAGGTAAAGCGCGGCGGGCGTAGACTCGGGCCGACGAGGAGGACTTGTGGAGCAGCTCATCATCACGGCGGGCCTGACCGGCTCGCGCATCAGCAAGGCGCAGACGCCGCACATCCCCGTCGCCGCGGACGAGATCGTGCGCTCGGGGGTCGAGGCGTGGTGTGCCGGCGCCGCGGTGCTGCACGTGCACGTGCGCGACCCCGAGACGGGGCTCGGCACGCAGGACCTCGCGGTGTTCACACCCGTCGTCGCGGCGCTGCGCGCTGAGACCGATGCCGTACTGTGCGTCACGACCAGCGGCATCCCGGGGCGCAACCTGCCCGTCGAGGAACGCCTCACGCCACTCGCCCTGCGCCCGGAGATGGCGTCGTTCGACGCCGGCTCCCTGAACACGCCGGCCGGCGTCTTCCTCAACCCGCCCGAGTTCCTCGACGCCCTGGCGGCGCGGGCCCGCGAGCTCGACGTCAAGCCGGAGCTCGAGTGCTTCGACGCCGGCCACGTCGCCACGTGCCTGCGCTACCTCGCCGACGGCAAGCTGAGCGGGCCGGCCCACTTCCAGTTCGTCCTCGGCGCGCCCTACGGCATGCCGGCGACCGCCGCGGCGCTCGTGCACCTCGTGGGCATGCTGCCGCCCGACGCGACCTGGTCGGTGATCGGCATAGGGCGCGCGCAGACGCCCATGGCGGCGATGGCCATCGCCATGGGCGGCCACGCGCGCGTGGGCCTCGAGGACAACATCTACTACCGCAGGGGCGAGCTGGCGACGAGTAACGCCCAGCTCGTCGAGCGCGTCGCGCGGCTGGCCTCCGAGCTCGGCCGCGAGGTCGCCTCGCCGGCCGAGGCGCGGCGCATCCTCTCGCTCGCCTGAGGCGGCGTCTGGCACGGCGGAGGACCGTCCACGCCATGAGAGGCGCCGGCTTGCCCGGAGGGAGTGCCCGAGTGATGGCCGCCGAGTCAGGCCATGACGCGCGCGGGACCCCGCTCGTGACTACGGCCGGCCGGCGGCCTCGTCGGCCGCGGCCAGCGCCGCATCGAGGCGGGCAAGGCCGTCGGCGAGCTCCTCCTCGCCGATCACGAGCGGCGGGGCGACAAGCACCAGACTGTCGTGGGTCATGAGGTAGAGGCCGCGAGCCATGGCCGCCTCCTTGAGGCGGGCCATCGGGGCCGCGGCCTCCCCCTTGGCCGCGAACGGCACGAACGGCTCGCGCGTCGCCCGGTCGCGCACCAGCTCGACGCCCCAGAGCAGGCCGAGGCCGCGCACCTCGCCTACCGCCGGATGGCGGTCGGCCAGTGCGGCCAGCCCCGCCCCGAGCTTCTCGCCGAGCGCCGCCGCCCTCTCCACCAGGCCCTCCTCGCGCATGGCCTCGATCGTGGCGATGCCGGCGGCGCAGGCGATCGGGTTGCCCGTGGAGGTGAGGCCGGTGGCGAACTCGTGGTCGCGGAGCCAGTCCCGCAGGCGCTCCGAGACGACCATCGCGCCGAGCGGCACGTAGCCAGAGGTGATGCCCTTGGCCACGACCATGATGTCGGGGACGACGCCCCAGTGCTCGCAGGCGAACCAGCGCCCGGTACGGCCGAACCCGGCCATGACCTCGTCGAGGATGAGGAGGATGCCGTACCGGTCGCACACCTCGCGGATCGAGCGCAGGTAGCCGTCGGGCGGCACCAGGACCCCGTTGCCCCCGGTGACGGTCTCGAGCACCACGGCGGCCACGCTCTCGGGGCCTTCGTAGCGCAGGACCTCCTCGAGGTGCGGGCCGCCCGAGCAGACCGGGCAGGGTACAGAGCCTGTCGCAGCGAGCGCACCGACGCTCGGCCTGTCCGAGCCGGGCGCATCCGCGAGCGGCCCGCCCGCGAAGCCGCCTTTGCCGTGCGCGGCCCCGTCCGCGCCGGGAGCCGCCGCGCCGGGAGCGGCATGGCCGCCCCCTTCGGCGTGCGCGCACGGCCGCCCGGGCGCCGGCGGCACCCCGTCGTACGGGTGCCCCGCCGGGCAGCGGTACGGGTACGGGTCCAGCAGGCGCACGACGCCGGGCACGCCGGGCTCGGCCGGCCAGCGGCGCGGGTCGCCGGTGAGCGACGCCGCACCGGCGGTCGCGCCGTGGTACGACCGGTAGCGGGCGACGACCTTGCTGCGCCCGGTGTACCAGCGCGCCAGCTTCACGGCGTTCTCGACCGCGTCGGCGCCGCCGTTGGTGAAGAAGCTCGTCGCGAGGTCGCCGGGCGCGACCTCGGCGAGCAGGCGCCCGAGGCGTGAGCGGCCCTCGCTCGCGAACCCCGGCCCGAGAGCGCACAGGCGCCCCGCCTGGGCGGCGATAGCGGCCGTCACGCGGGGGTGCTGGTGGCCAAGATTGGCGTTCACGACCTGCGAGGCGAAGTCGAGGTACCGCCGCCCGTCGGCGTCGACGAACCACGAACCCTCGGCGGCGACGACCGGCAGCGGATCGATCGCCGCCTGCACCGACCACGAGTGCACGACGTGGGCGCGATCGAGTGCGCGGATCTCCTCGCCGCCCAGCCCCCGGTCCTCACCCATCGCCCGCTCCTCGCGTCGCCTCGGCCGCCTCCGCGGCCCGCCGCGTAAGACCGTCTCGCACGACACGGGGCAATGCAAGCCGCCACCCCGGTGCGCGGCGTCGCGGCTCGCGGTCGGGCGGCGCACGGTACCGGCCGCGGGACGCCGCACACGGCGGGAGGCTGTACCATCAGGTCGTGCGCAGCCTCCCTCCACGACCGGTGGCACTCTCGTGACCCGCGCCCGGCGGCCCATGCCGCGCGGCGCGACGGCGCGCACGCTGCAACACCCGCCGGCGTCCCGCGCCCCGTCGGCCGCCTTCGTCCTCGTCGCCCTCGCCGTGGTCGCCTCCGTGCTCGCCGTCGTCGTGCTGGCGCTGGGTCTCGCCGGCTGCTTCGAGTCGCCGGCGGTCAAGGAGCCCGAGCTGCCGACGGGCAGATCGCGGGCCGTCGCCGAGGCCCTCCTGCCCTCGGTGGTCGACGTGCGCGCCTGGGGCGGAGACATCGAGGAGGGCCGGGTGACGATCGGCACCGGGGTCGTCGTCGAGGAGGGCGGGTTCATCGTCACCAACGACCACGTGCTCACCGGCAACGGCGACGGCCTCGCCGCCGAGATCGAAGTCGTCGTCGACGGCGGCGACCGTCTCGACGCCGTGCTCGTCGGCCGCGACCCCGCGATGGACCTGGCCCTGCTCCAGGTGGAGCGTGGGGACCTGCCGGTGGCGAAGTTCTACCGGCGTGACGCCCGCGTCGGCCAGGCCGTGCTCGCGATCGGCGCCCCGCGCACCCTCGACGACGGGTTCGCCGCCGGCAGGGTCACGGCCGTCAAGGACGACGTGCGCGTCCCCGACCGCAGCGCGATCAGCGCCCTGCTCGAGACCGACGCGCCGCTGCTGCCGGGCTACTCCGGAGGCCCGGTCGCCGACCGCAAGGGGCGCGTGCTCGGCATCAGCATCGGCACCACCATGGGCGACGAGAGGGCGGACCGCGCCTTCGCGATCCCCAGCGCCGACGTGCTGCGGACGGTACGCCGCCTCATGAAGCACGCGGCGGCGGCGTGATCCTGACCGCCGCCGTCTGGGCGGTCGGGCTGGCCGCCGGCATCGCGCTGCAGCGCCGCGTCCCCCGCCCTCAGCGGCTCACCCACATCCTGTTCCTCGCGACCTTCTGGGTGACCTCGCCGCTCATGGTCTTCTTCGCCTACACGACGCTGGCGCTGGACACCGGTCTGCTCGCGGCGATGACGCTCGTCGTCGCGAGCTCCTGGCTCGTCCTCGCCCTGGGCTTCGGAGCGGCGCGCCTCGCCGGCAGCGGCCCGGCCGAGCGCGGCTCCATGGTCCTCGGCGCCGGGCTCGGCAACACCGGGATCGTCGGCTTCCCACTCGCCGCCGCCGTCTTCGGGCCGCCCGGTCTCGCCCTCGCCGTCGTCTACTCGGAGTTCCAGTTCCTCATCCCCGTGCTCGCCGTGTCGACGGGGGTGGCGCGGCGCTTCGCCGGCCCGGGCGCCTGCGCCCCGGGGGCGCCCGACCTGCGCACCCTGCTGCGCAGCTGGGTCGTCAATCCTCCGGTCGCCGCCGGCGTCCTCGCCGTCGCCCTGCGCCTGGCCGGCGCCGACCTGCGCGAGGCCGTCGAGCCCCTCGGGTCCGCGGCGGCGCTGGCGATAGGCCTCTTCGGCTTCGTCCAGGTCGGCCTCGCCGCACCCCTGGAGCGCGTCGCGCACACCCTCGCCGACCTCGGCCGCGCGGGTCTGACACTGGCCCTGCGCTGCGGAGCCACACCGCTCGCGCTCCTCGGCCTCGGCTGGGTCACCGGCGTCGACGTCCCCGGCGCCTTCCTGCTCCTGGCGGCGACGCCGGTCGCCTTCCACACCATCGTGCTGGCCCGCGTCTACGACCTCGACGGCGCCCTGCTGCGGCTCCTCGTCGCGGTCTCGACCCCGGCGGTGATCGCCGCCGTGCTCCTCTGGCAGGCGCTCTGAGGCATACCAGCCCGGCGATCGCGGGTTGACAGCCTGACGTTCATCGTGTTCAGTGCTGACTGAACGACATGAACATCGCGAACGCGCCGCGTCCCGGACCGGCGCCGACGCCGGCGGGAGGCCACGATGACGGGACCGGACCACGGCGAGGAGCGTCAGCGCTTCATCGAAGACATGGCCCTCCTCTACGAGAAGGCAGGCCACACGCGCATGCAGGGCCGCATCATCGCCTGGCTCATGATCTGCGAGCCACCTCACCAGACGGCCGGTGAGATCGCCGCCGGCCTGCAGGCGAGCAAGGCCTCGATCAGCACCAACATCCGCATGTTCGTCGATTTCGGCGTGATCGAGCGCTTCACGCGCCCGCCGGAGCGGCGCGACTTCTACCGCCTGGGTGACGACGCCTGGGCCAGGGCGGTCGAGCGCGGCTTCCCGCTGATCGCCGCTTTCGGCGGTCTTGCCCAGCGGGGGCTCGGCCTCGTAGGGGACGAGCCCGCGGCGCGCGCCCGCCTTCAGGAGATGGGCGAGTTCTACGAGTTCTACGAGCGCGAGCTGCGCGCCGTGCTGGCGCGCTGGGAGCGCAGAAAGCGAGTGCGATGACACCGGTGATCGAGACCCACGGCCTCACGAAGTATTACGACGGCAACCGCGGCGTCGTCGACCTCGACCTCTCGGTCGAGGCCGGCGCCGTGTTCGGCTTTCTCGGCCCGAACGGCGCCGGCAAGTCGACGACCATCCGCCTGCTGCTCGACCTGATCCGCCCCACGTCGGGCGACGCTCAGGTCCTCGGGTGCGACGCGCGCCGCGACAGCGTCGCCATCCGTCGCCGCGTCGGTTACCTGCCCGGCGAGTACACGCTCTACCCGCGGCTGACCGGGGAGGAGACCCTGCGCTACTGGGGCAACCTGCGCGGCGGCGTCGCGGCGGTGAAGGTCGAGGCGCTCGCCGAGCGTCTCGACTTCGACCTCGCGCGTCGCGCCGGCGATCTCTCGACCGGCAACAAGCGCAAGCTCGGCCTGATCCAAGCCTTCATGCACGAGCCCGAGCTGCTGATCCTCGACGAGCCCACCGGCGGGCTCGACCCGCTCGTGCAGCGCGAGTTCTACGGCATGGTCGACGAAGCGCGCGACGGTGGCCAGACCGTCTTTCTCTCGTCGCACGTGCTCCCCGAGGTGGAGCGCGTCTGCGAGCGCGTCGCCTTCGTCCGCGAGGGACGCCTGGTCGCCGTCGAGGACGTGGCCGCGCTCGGCGAACGCGCGGTCCACCGCATCGAGATCGAATTCGCCGGGGCGGCGCCCAAGGCCGAGTTCGCCGCCCTGCCCGAGGTGCAGGACCTCGTCGCCAACGGACACCGGCTCGCGTTCACGGCGATGGGCCGCCTCGACGCCGTCGTCAAGGCGGCCGCCCGTCACGAGGTCGTGACGCTGACGAGCCACGAGCCCGACCTCGAGGACCTCTTCATCACCTACTACGGTGGAGGTGCGGGCGATGCTGCGTGACGCCTTCTTCAAGGGCTTGCGCGACCAGCGTCGTGCGCTGCTGTTCTGGTCGCTGGCGCTCGCCGCCTACGCTCTGTCCATGTGCTTCCTCTTCCCCAGCATCCGCGAGAGCGCCGTCGACATGCAGGGCTACATCGAGAGCATGCCCGAGGCCTTCCGCAGCGCCTTCATGGGTGAGTCGACCGACTTCTCCCGGGCCGACACCTTCCTCAACGCCGAGCTCTTCTCGTTCATGAGCCCGATCCTGCTGCTGGTGTTCGCGATAGGGCTCGCCGCAGCCCAGGTCGCCGGCGAAGAGGAGGGCGGCAGCCTCAGCCTGCTGCTGTCCTATCCTGTCCCGAGACGCAGGCTGCTCGCCCAGAAGCTCGGCGTGCTGCTCGTGGGGATCGCCGCGCTGACCGCGGTCCACTTCGGCGCCCTCGTCGTGGGGGAGCTGGCCGTGGACATGGGCCTGACGGCGGGACAGCTCGTCGACGCGCATGTGAGCCTCGGCCTGCTCGTCGCGGCCATCGCCGCGGTCGCCTTCGCCGCCGGCGCCGCCACCGGCCGCCGAAGCGTCGCCATCACGGCGGGCGCCGCCCTCGCCGCGGTCTCGTATCTGCTGAACGTGGTCGCATCGCTCGTCGAGCAGCTCGAGCCGCTGCGCTACGCGTCGCTCTTCTACTACTACGGCGGCGCGGAGCCGCTGCGGGTCGGGCTGCAGCCCGGCTACCTCGCGGTGCTGCTCGGCGTGACGGCGGCGGCGGCGACCGTCGCCTTCTTCACCTTCGAGCGCCGCGACGTGCGCGTCTGAGGACGCAGCTCCCGCACGGCTGAGGAGGCGGGACGCCCGGGGGGCCGGGGCCGTGCTACGGCCCCGGCCCCCCCGGGCGATCGGGCGGCGCCTCCCCCTCGCTCAGGCGCCGCCCGTCAACGCGTCATGCAGCCGCCCCGCCGGCCCGTCACCCCCGACCGCGCCGGGTGCGACCGGCGCGCGCCTCAGTGCTGGCAGGCGTGCTCGGGCCCGAGTTGCGGCAACTGACCGGCGGCGAAGGCGCGGGCCGCCGTCGCCACGTCGTCGCCGACACCGGCGTGCACCTGGATGCCCACCTGGCGGAAGCCGGCCAGCGGCCGGCCGCCGATGCCGCTGACCACGAGCGCGTCGACGCAGTTCTCGGCGAGCAGCAGGACGGGTGCCATGCAACCGCCGTCGACGTGCGGCGGGTTGGTGACGACCTCGGCGCCGACGATCTCGCCGTCGGCGATGTCGACGACCGTGAAGCACTCGGCGCGGCCGAAGTGCTCGGCCCGAGGGGCCTCGAGCCCGCCGGGGCTGATCGAGGGGACCGCGACCCTCACGGTCTTCGTGGTGGCACTGGGTTCAGTCTGCATCTTCTGCTCCGTCCTCACTGTTCGCCGTGGGTCCGACTGGCGACCCGGGGACGAGCCCCAGGTACCTGTCATGTCGCCCGGCCGTCGCCGGGGCCGCAGTCTCCTCCGCCGCCGCGGCCCGCCGCTCCATGACCGGCGCCGCCCTGCATCCGCCCGCGGCCGCGGCCGTGACCCGGCCCGAAGCCGCGGCAGACGCCGACCTGTGTCGACCCGCACGATGGGCAACGCTCGTCGCCGGCCGTCTCGTCCTCGCCCACCGCCCAGCGGGCGCCGCAGTCGTTGCAGCAACGCGCGGCGGCGGCCACGCGATAGGCGCCGCCACCGATGGCGAGAGCCTTGCCGCCGAGCAGGGCGTCGGCGACCTTGCGCCGGGCGCTCTCCACGACGCGTCCCGCGGTCTGGCGAGAGACGCCGAGGTAATGCGCCGCCTCCTCGTGACTGAGCCCTTCGTGGTCGACGAGCCTCATGGCCTCGAGCTCGTCGATGGCGAGCTCGACCGTCTCGAGCTGTCGCATGGGCACGCCAGCAGGCTTGAAGAGCTCGGCCGGCGGCAGACCTGTCACGAGCCGTTGTATCGGGCGTCGGGGCACGTGGATCCTTCGGTCAGTCGGTAGCAAGCATATGCTCACCTGGATGGTAGCAGCGGCCTTCCGGAACGTCGACCGCGAGGCGCCAACGGCGTCAAGCCGGCGGCGCCTCCCGCCCTTCGGCTCTCGGGGTGCCCGGTCCAGCGTCCCGGACCGCATCGGCGTCAGTATTCGCCCCGGCGTCGGCCTCCGCCCCGGCGTCGGTCACCGCGTCGGCGTCGGTCACCGCGTCGGCGTCGGTCACCTCGTGTGACTCCGCCGCCTCGCCTGCGTACAAGGGCAGCGAGACGCGGTCGGGGCCCGGCCGTCCGCCCGGCGGCACGCCGGAGGACACGGGCTCGATGACGTCGAGCGGGTGAGGGTCGAGTTCGAGGTAGCGGGCGCCGGCGCGACACAGCAGGCGCGAAGGGGAGTTCTGCAGCCGCTCGGCGGCGCCGCGAAGCACGGGGCGCACGAGCCCGTCGGGGTCGAGCACGTCCTTGGCGACGAAGGCGGCCACACTCGCCGCCGCGCCGCGCGCGACCGACGTGCCCCGGCCTCGCCCGTCACCCCCGCCCCGTCCCGCGCCGCGCCCGCCGCCGCGGCCGTCGCGGGTGCGGCGCCTGCGCGGCCGTCCGTCTGTGCACTCCTGAGGCGTCATGCGACTCATCCTCTCCCGTCCGTGCTCGCTCGGATCCTCAGCGCCGGGAGCCGCCACCGGGCCGGCCACCACCACGACCGGCACCGCCACCACGGCCTGCTCCGCCACCACGACCGGCACCGCCACCACGACCGGCACCGCCACCCATGCCGCCGCCACGACCGGCACCGCCGCCTCCACCTCCGGGGACACCGCCACCGCTGTGGCCGGCCGTCGAGGGGCCCAAGAGCTGAGGCAGCGAGCCCTCAGCCAAGGCCGTCACGGCGTCGCGCACGGTCGCCCCGCGGGCGCTGTACACGGGGATACCTGCCGCATCAAGAGTGCGGTGGGCGTTTGGGCCGACGTCGCCGGTGATGATGGCCTCCGCCCCCAGTCCTGCGACGGTACGGCTGGCCTCGATCCCCGCCCCGTGACCCGACTCGACGGCGGCGTTGGCGTGCGCCGACCACTCGCCGGTCTCGCTGTCCACGAGGACGAACCACGGCGCCCGACCGAACCGCTGGTCCATCGGCGCGTCGATACTCTTGTCGGTAGCACTCACCACGACCTTCATGACACGGTACCTCCGTTCTTCTCATCGGTACGGACAGCGACGTAGTAGGTGCGCTGCCCCTCTCTTCGCGTCTCGACACGACCCTCGAGGCTCAGGGCTCGCAGGAGCTTCAGTGCCTCCCCCGGATGGATCCCGAGGCCGGCCGCGACGTCGTCCACCGTGCACGGCCTGCGCGCCACGAGCTCGACCGCGTCGGTGGCGACCGCGGCGAGCGGCGCGTCCACCGGCGGAGGAGCGACATCGACCGTCACTTCGACACGCCCGGGCAGCAGCGCCGCCCTGTCGTGCAGCACCTCAGGCGGCACCGCCCGGACGCCGGCCTCGGCCGGAGGGCGGATCACCGTGCCGAGCTGCACGACATCGGGCGCGATGCGCTCGATCAGCGGCGCCAGCCGGGTCACGACGTCGACGCTGTCGGTGACGCCCCCCAGGAGCAGCACCTCCAAGGCCAGCACCCCGTCGTACTCCTCGCGGAAGCGCACCAGCCCGTCGACGAGGCTGTCGAAGGTGAGCGCCGCGTGCGGCCGGTTGACCGCCTCGAAGAGCGCCTCGTCGGGCACGTCGAGGGACGGGATCACGCGGTCGGCGGCGCGCAGCGCACGCCGCACCTCGGGCAGGTACAGGAGCGACCCGTTGGTGAGCACGGCGACCGGCACGTCGCTGAGCTCGTGCAGGCCGCGGATCACCTCGCCGATCTCGGAGTGCAGGGTCGGCTCGCCCGAGCCGGAGACCGTCAGGTAGTCCGGCTCGGCCGCGAGCCGGCGCGCGACGTCGGCGAGCACGTCGTCGACCGGCGCCCGACAGGCGCGTTCGACCGTGAGCTCGGTCGTGCGCCCGAGCTGGCAGTACACGCAGTCGAACGTGCACGTCTTGGGCGGCACGAGGTCGACCCCAAGCGAGCGGCCGAGGCGCCGCGAGGGCACGGGGCCGAAGGCGTAGCGGGTATGCGGCACAGGGGAGTCCATACCACGACCTCTCAGGATGCGGGGACGGCTTCCCGGCCGGCGTCGAGGTCGAGCAACGGCGCGACGGCGACGCGGAACGCCTCCGCGACCGGGGCGTCCGACGAGGAGAGCAAGTACGGCCGCCCGGCGTCGCCGGAGCGCGCGACGGCGGGATCGATCGGGATGCGCCCGAGGAAGGGCACGCCCATGTCGCTGGCGAGCGCCTCGCCGCCGCTGCCGGCGAAGACCTCGACGGTCTCGCCGCAGTGCGGGCATACCAGTCCGCTCATGTTCTCGATGACGCCGAGGACCGGGAGGTCGAGCGCCCGGCAGAAGGTGATCGACTTGCGCACGTCGATGACCGCCAGGTCCTGCGGGGTGGTGACGACGATGGCGCCGTCGGCCTCGGGGATCAGCTGGGCGACGGCGAGCGGCTCGTCGCCGGTGCCGGGCGGGGCGTCCACGACGAGCACGTCGAGCTCGCCCCAGTCGGTCTCGGCCAGCAGCTGCTCGATGGCCGAGTACTTCCGCGGCCCGCGCCAGATGACGGCCTCGTCGGAGTGGGGCAGGAAGAAGGCGATCGACATCACCTTGATGCCCATATCGAACGCGATCGGCACGATGCCGCCGTCGGGGGACGGCCCGGGCCGCTGGTGCTCGACGTGCAGCAGTTTCGGGATGCTCGGCCCGTGGATGTCGACGTCGAGCAGCCCCACCCGCAGCCCTCGCTCGGCGAGCGCCACGGCGAGGTTCGCGGCGACCGTGCTCTTGCCCACGCCGCCCTTGCCCGAGAGCACCATGACCGTGTGCTGGATGCTCGCCATGCGGCGCTGCAGCTTCAGCTGCATCTCGTCGGGCTCGCCGCCCGCGTACTCGCAGCCGCCGCCCGCCGTCTTACCGTGTCCCTCGGCGCTCATCGTCACGCTCTCCCTTCAGCTGTGCTGTCGTCGTTGGGGTGATCCGCCGGCGTGCCCGGCGTCGTCGTGCCGGGTGCCGGCGCCCCGGAGGTCTCCGTGTCGCGCAGCGGCCCCGTTGCCGCCGGCGCGGCCAGGATGCCGACGAGCGCGTCCCAGAAGGCGCGCACGTCGGCGGCGGCGCCACCGTCCGGCGCGTGCTCGACGAGCGTGCGGCCCTCCCGCTGCGCCGCCGTGACGGCGCCGTCGTAGCGCACCCGGCCCACGGCCACGGCCCCCGCGGTCCACGCCTCCTCGGTGAGACGGTCGGCGAGGGCCTCGTTCAGGTCCCACTTGTTGATGCAGACGGCGATGCGCCGCCTGAAGTGCTCCGCGAGCCGCACGACGCGCTCGAGGTCGTGGCGCCCGGCCACCGTCGGCTCGGTCACGATCACCAGCAGGTCGACGCCGGCGATCGCGGCGATCACAGGGCAGCCGATCCCGGGCGGTCCGTCGATGAGGACGAGCTCGCGGCCGCTCTTCTCCGCAAGCTGCCGCGCGCGTTCGCGCACCTTGGTGACCAGCTTGCCCGACGTGTCCTCGGCGATGCCGAGGCGGGCGTGCGCCATCGGTCCGACCCTTGTCTGCGACGTGTAGAGCTCGCCGTTCACCACCGGCTCCATCACGATCGCCTCTGCCGGGCAGATGCGCATGCACAGCCCACACCCTTCGCACCTGAAGGCGTCGAGCCGCGGAGGGGCATCGTCGCGGGACGCGCCCGCCGGGCGGGCAGCGGCCTCGATCGCCCGGCCGGCCGTCACACCGCCTGCGGCCACCCCATCGTCCGCGCCGAGCGCCCACGAGAGCGCGTCGAACCGGCACACCTCGATGCAGCGCCCGCAGCGCGTGCAGTCCTCCGTCGCGATCGCCGGCAGCGAGCGGCCGCTGAACTCCTCGGTCGTCTCGACCATCGGCTGCAGCACGAGATGAAGGTCGGCCGCGTCGACGTCGCAGTCGGCGACGACCGGCCGCTCGGCGAGTACGGCGAAGCAGGCCGTGAGGCTCGTCTTACCCGTGCCGCCCTTGCCGCTGACCACCGCCACCTCGATCATGACAGGACCCCTCTCCACAGGTCTGAGTAGATGCGGAAGAGCCCCGGCACCACCGTGACCGGCAACTCGCCGCGCGCGTACGCCTCGGCGATGCGGCGGTCGTCGGGGATGCGCGCGAGGATCTCGAGGCCGTGCTCGCGGGCCACCTCCTCGACCTCGTCGTCGTGACCGTCCGAGCGGTTGATGACGAGAGCCGCGCGTTGCCCGAGGGCCTCCACCATCTCGACCGCCAGCCGCAGGTCGTGGACGCCGAAGGGCGTCGGCTCGGCCACCAGCAGCACCAGGTCGGCGCCGCGCACGGCGGCGATCACCGGGCACGACGTGCCCGGCGGCGCGTCGATGATGGTGACCTCGCCGGTCGGCACGTCGGCCAGGGCGGCGACCGCTTCGACGACGGGCGGCGCCTTGGCCTCGCCGACGTTGAGGCGCCCTTGCGCGAAGCCGATCGCTCCGCCCACGCCGGCCGTGCCGGCCTCGAGGACGCCCAGGGCGCGCGGCACCTCGGTGATCGCGTGCTCGGGGCAGAGCAGCGTGCAGGCCCCGCAGCCGTGACAGAGCTCGGGGAAGAGGAGGACGCTGCCCCCCACGGGGACGATGGCGTTGAAGGCGCAGACGTCGCCGCAGACACCGCAGCCGGTGCAGGTCTCCTCGTCGACCTCGGGCACGGGGACCGTGACCTCCTGTGGCGCGGAGAGCTCGGGCCGCAGGAAGAGGTGCGCGTTGGGCTCCTCGACATCGCAGTCGAGCACCCGTACCGGCACACCGCGTGACGACAGCGTGACGGCAAGACCCGTCGCCACCGTCGTCTTGCCCGTCCCGCCTTTGCCGCTGGCGACGGCGATCCTCATGGCGACCTCGTTTCGATCTCGATGACGTTGTTCGGGCACACGTCGACACAGCTGCCGCAGCCGATGCAGAGCGCGGGGTCGATCGCGGCGATGTCCCCGACCTCGATCGCACCCCGTGGGCACGACTCGACGCACGCACCGCAGGCGGTGCACGCCTCCGGTCGCACGATCAGGGCGAGTTTGCGGGCCCGCAGCGGGCGCGGGCGCGCCGTGGGCGACGGTGATGCCGCCGGGAGCTCCGGCGGGACGGCCGGAGGCGCAGTCGCCCGAGCGGCCGTCTCATCGAGCGGCGCGCACCGCCCGGGGCGGCGCAGGCCGGCGGGGTCGACCGCACGACGCCGGCGCCGGACGCCGACGCTCGCGCCGGACCCTCCGGCACGGCCGCGGCCCGCGTCGCCCCCGCGGCCTCCGCCGCGCCGGGCACCGCCGCCCTTGCCGTTTCCACTTCCACTCCTCTGTCCCATGACCCTCACCGCGTCCTGGTCGCGCGCCACGGCGTCCGGGCGGGGGGTCGCGCGGCGACCCCCCGCCCGGACCGCCCGCTGCGCGGTCGACTCACTCCTCGGGCTGGTCGAGCGCGTCGGCGCGCTCGCGCAGCCTGACCGCGGTCTCCTCGAGGCGCTGTGCCTCGGCCCTGATCGCGGCCGCGTCCTCGGGAACGTCCTGGAACGCCCCGGCCGGCGCGCCGAATCCGGCGCCCCACGCGCCACCGCCGCGCTGCCAGCCCGGCAGTCCGGTCGCGTAGTACATGTGGCGGTGGCCGCGACCGCCGCCCATGCCCCGGCCGAAGCCGGCGCCGCGTCCCATACCTCGACCGCCGCCCATGCCCCGGCCGACGCCGGCGCCGCGAGCGCCTCCCGCGGCGAAGCCGGGCACGTCGTTCCCCGAGCAGTAGCCGAATCCGCCCCCTGTCATGGGGCCCATCCCTCTCGGTCCTGTCCTGTCTCCACCTGGCATCTCCGTGCCTCCTCGTGTGGCTTCCACAGGCCTCGCCGCGCGTCGGTCGCTGCGGCGATCACCCTGTGTCGTTATGAGCATATGCTCATTATATCCACGTCCCGAGAGGTGTCAAGGCCCCACGGTGCGGCACCTCGGATCAAGCGATCGGAGGGTCTCGTGGCGGACTCGGCGGCGCGATCGGCAGGGTGGCGGAGCACAGCGAAGGCGCGTC
>DATHSP010000144.1:0-1566 GCA_035464075.1 Thermoleophilia bacterium
CAGCGCGCCGAACTGAAGTCGCTCGACGCCCGCCTGGCGCGACGGCCTGCGACCGGTTGATGACACCGGTCATCGTAATACCGAGGCATGGTGCTATACTGTGCGATTCGATTTTTAACTGGCCGAGGGCCTCTGAGTGACCGAAAGACGCAAAGCCCTACCAGATGAGAAGCAGTCCCAGATCAAGCTGCTGATCGCCCGCGGCAAGGACCAGGGATACCTGACCTACGCCGAGGTCAACGATCACCTGCCTGATGACATCGTCGATCCGGAACAGATCGAGGATATCGTCAACACGATCAACGACATGGGCATCACGGTCTACGAGAAGGCGCCGGATGCAGAGGAGCTGCTGCTCGCCGATACCACGGTGTCGGCCGATGACGACGACACCGAGGAGGCCGCCGCCGCGCTGGCGAGCGTCGACAGCGAATTCGGCCGCACGACCGACCCGGTGCGCATGTACATGCGCGAAATGGGCACGGTCGAACTGCTGACGCGCGAGGGCGAGATCAGGATCGCGAAACGAATCGAGGAAGGCCTCGAGCAGGTGCGCCACGCGCTGTCCGAGTTCCCGGGCACGGTCGAGGTGCTGTTGAACCAGTTCGCCGGCGTCGAGGCCGGCGACGTGCGCCTCGCCGACCTCGTCGTGGGTTTCATCGATCCCAACCAGACCGACGAGGTCGCGCAGCCGGGCAATCGTGCCGACGACAAGGCGAAGGCGAAGGCCAAGGCGAAGGCGAGCGACTCGGACGACGACGATGACGACGACGACTCGTCTGAGCCCGACACCGGTCCGGATCCGGCCGAAGTCGCGCGCCGCATGAAGAAGATCGCGCGCCTCCACAAGCAGGTGAAAGCGCAGCTCGTCAAGGACGGCCCGCAGAACCCGAAGACGCGCAAGGTGCGCGGCCAGCTGACGGCCGAGTTCATGCAGCTGAAGCTGTCGCCGAAGATGTTCGAGGAGCTGTGCAACAACCTGCGCGGCACCGTGGCGCACATCCGCACCCAGGAACGCCAGATCATGGCACTGGCCGTACGCCAGGCCGGCATGCCTAAGAAGGACTTCCTCGCCAGCTTCCCGCAGAACGAGACCAGCTCCGACTGGATCGAGAAGCAGATCCGCGCCAAGCGCAAGCACTCATCGCAGCTCGGCAAGCTCCGCCCCGAGATCGAGCGCGCGCAGCGGAAGCTCGTCGTGCTCGAGCGCGAGACCGGCCTGAGCGTCGCCGACATCAAGGAGATCAGCCGCCAGATGTCGATCGGCGAGGCCAAGGCGCGCCGCGCGAAGAAGGAAATGGTCGAGGCCAACCTGCGCCTCGTGATCTCGATCGCGAAGAAGTACACGAACCGCGGCCTGCAGTTCCTCGACCTGATCCAGGAAGGCAACATCGGCCTCATGAAGGCGGTGGACAAGTTCGAATACCGCCGCGGCTACAAGTTCTCCACCTATGCCACGTGGTGGATCCGCCAGGCGATCACGCGCTCGATCGCGGACCAGGCGCGCACCATCCGCATCCCGGTACACATGATCGAGACCATCAACAAGCTCAACCGCATCAGTCG
>DATHSP010000145.1:0-8800 GCA_035464075.1 Thermoleophilia bacterium
GCATCGGCATGATGGCGATCGGCACGCCGGCGCGGGCAAGGCCGATGCTCGCTTCGGTCATGGCGCCGTCGTGCGCCAGCGGCGCGACGGTGCAGTTGATCGTCGAGAAGACCGGCCGCTCGGCCACCGGCGCGCCGCCGACCGCGGCGATCATCTCGAGCAGCGGCGCCACGTACTCGGGACTGCGCACTTCGTCCTGCACATGCTTGGCGCAGGAGCGGAACGAGATCGCCTCGATCTCGAGGTTGGCCGTCAGCGGGTCCAGGTCGCGGGCCGAGACGATGGGCCACACGTAGTCGGCGTTGGGCAGGGCGTCGAACAGGGGCATCAGCGCGCGCAGATCCGCTGCGGACGCTTCGTGACGCTCGCCGCTCTCGTCGTCGAGGACGTAGGTCACCGTGCCGTCGGTGGTGAAGGTCAGGCTGCCGTCTCCCAGCCATACGTCGCGGGCGGGGTCGCGGGCCGCGAGCAGCAGCTTCCGGGGCGCCGTCTCGAGGCAGCGCTCGACCAGCTCACGCGGCAGCCGCGCGGTGAGGCGGTCGCGGTCGAGCACCGCCCCGGTCCCCTCCAGCAGGTCCATGGCTGCCGGCGTGTTGTAGGCGACGCCGACCTCCTCGAGCACGGTCAGGGTCTGCTCGTGGAGCGTGTCGCGCTCCGCGGCGCTGAGAAGACTCGCCTGCAGCCTCGTCATCAGGATCAGCTCCTTCTCTGTGCCCTCGCCATGGCTTCCGATCCCTGCAAGAGACCGTGCCGCACGCCGGCAGTACCGTAGCACCCGCGTGACGGCCAGGATGGCTCTCCCGGCGAAGGCGACCCTGTTGCGGCCCTCAGGCGGCCGCGCTCAGGAATCGAACCCGAGGCCCAGGCGGTCGAGCGTGCGCAACCACAGGTTGCGACGTCCTTCTTGCGCGTCGGCACGACCGAGCGACCACGACGTCGTGCCGACCACGGCCAGGCGCAGGGGTTCGGGCGGCCACGCCATCGGCTGCGTCGTCGTGAGCTTCAGCCCGGTGAGCTCGCCGCCGTCTCCATCCAGGAGATGGAGGCCGACCAGCGCGCCGAAGCGAGACTCGCCGACACCGTTGCCCGTGTAGCCGAGCGCATAGGCGACCCGGCCGCCGTGGGCCGTCCCCCAGAACTGACAGAGGCGGGTGCAGGTGTCGACCGCGCCCCCCCAGGCGTGCGTGAAGCGCACCCCGGCGAGCTGCGGGAAGGTCGTGAAGAAGTGGGCGGCGAGCTTCTCGAACGTCTGCGGTCGCTGCTCGAACTCCGACCTCATGCCGCTGCCGTAGTGGTAGATGGCGTCGTAGCCTCCCCACAGGATGCGGCCGTCGGCCGTGCGTCGGTAGTAGTGGAAACGGTTGGCGGCGTCGCCGACGCCCTGGTACCTCGGCCAGCCGACGGTGGCCCAATGCTCGTCGCTCAGCGGCTCGGTCATGAGGGCCTGGTCGTACACGGGTACGACGCGGCGGCGCATCGCCGGGTGCAGACCGGGGAACGCGTTGGTGGCCAGCATGACGCGGCGTGCGGCGAGGCGACCGTCGGGGGTCGTCAGCAGCAGGCCGGCCCCCCGTCGTTCCAGCTTCTCGACGCGGGTGTGCTCGTAGAGACGCACCCCGAGGTCGCGGGCGGCGCGGGCGAGTCCCCAGACCAGCCGCGCCGGGTCGACCATCGCGCAGCCATCCTTGTTCCAGAGGCCGGCCAGGTACGTCGGCGAGGCGATCTCGGCCCGCATCGCGGGACCGTCCAGCCACTCGACGTTCTGGCCGGCGGCGACCATCCGGTCGCGGGTGGAGGCAAGCTCCTCGACTTGCCAGGGTGCGATGGCCGCGCCGATCTCACCCGACCGTCGCCAGTCGCAGTCGATGCCGTAGCGGGCGACGGCACGCTCGACCTCGTCCAGGTTCTCGAGGCCGAGCCGGTCCAGCGTCTCCAGCTCGTCAGGGAAGTGACTGAGACCGTTGTTGATGCCGTGGGTCAGCGTGGCCATGCAGAAGCCGCCGTTGCGGCCGGAGGCCTGCCAGCCGACGCGGCCGCCCTCGAGGAGCACGACGTCGCGATCGGGGTCGTGCTCCTTGGCGAGCAGGGCGGTCCACACCCCGGTCAGGCCCGCGCCCACGACGGCGAGGTCGCACTCGTCGCGGCCGTAGAAGGGCGTGGTGGGCTCGGGCGCCTGCGGGCTGTCGAGCCAGAACGAAAGAGGGGAGGCGTCGGCCAGAGCGCGCGTGGCGGCCCCCGCGTCTGCAGTACGCCGCGTCACGGCCGTGGCCCCACTCGTGCGCATCCACGAGTCATCGTCCCGCAGGATATCGGGCCAGGTCGATCGCTTCAACGTATGGTGATGCTGGTCGCAGCCGTGATGGAGACGATCGGCGGGAGGGAGCCGCGAGCGGACGGGTAGCCGTCCGGCACGGCCGCTCCCCGCTGAAGACCGCTCCGCACGTACTGTCACTCAGGGTCTGACCCTCCTGAGTCAGTCGTCGACTCGAATGCCTGTCCGTGTTCGTCTGCCGCTTGGGCTGCTCCGCTTTCCCTGCGGCGAGCGAAGGTGGTCATGCGAGTGACTCGCTCGGCCAGGGGGGCGACCTGGACCCCCTTGGGCATGGAGAGGCCGAGGGCCCGGCGCAGGGCCCTTGACGCCGGATCCGGTACGCGGCCGGCGTCTTCTCGCTCTTCGCACCTGATGACGGCGCCCCGTACGAGACGTGCACCCGCGGACCTGAGCGGTTCGATCGGCAGATAGGAGGGTGGGTCGGAGACAAGCGGAGATCGGGCGTAGTCGTCGTCCAGGCCCAGCGTCACGGAGGCCAGGGTGCGCCCTATCACGTGCGAGGGTACGACGCCGTTGCCGGCATAGCCGACGCCGTAGTGGATGTTGCGGTGCCGGCCGATGCCGCCGACCCACGGCATGCCGTGCTGGGTCCGGTCTATCGGCCCTCCCCACGCCCAGTCGATCCGAGCCGACTTGAGCCTCGGCATCATCTGCTGCATGTCCGCCGCGATCTCTCGTGTCTCGCGACGATCGTGGAAGTGCTCGGGGATGATGCGCCCCGCAAACCCCAGGCGCCCGCCCCCCCGGCCGAAGACCATGCGGTGATCGGCGGTCCTTTGAGCATAGTGGACCGCCGTCCGTGCATCGGCGAATGGGCGCCCGTGCGTCCATCCGAGCGCATCCAGGTCGCCCTCGCACGGCTCGGTCGCGATGACGTGGGTCGGGATGATGAACAAGGTGCGACGCAGCTCGGAGACGCGAGCAAGCCAGGACCCGCACGCGAGGATGACCTGGTCGGCGACGACCGAGCCGGCCGGCGTGTCGACCACGGCGGGCGCGTCGCGGTGGAGCTTCACCATGGGAGACGCCTCGAACACCTGGACTCCCGCGGCCACCGCGAGGCGTCTCAGGCCTTGGGCGAGGAGCGCCGGTTGCACCGAGCCCGCGTGCTCGAGGAGGTAGCCGCCGGAGGCCTCAGGGATACCCGACATCCGACTCGCCTCTTCGGCCGAGAGGAGCCTCACCAGACTCCCTCTCCCCGCCGCTTCCATGCCGGCCACGGTCTCCAGCACCCCACCGAGCTGGGCCTCGGACGTCGCGACGATCAGGCCTCCCCCCATCGCCAGGTCACACTCGATCGCCCCGTCGGTGACCACCTGCGTCATGTCGTTCAGGCTTCGATGCGACAGGTCGAGCACGGCGAGGGCGTCGCTCGGGCCGTACAGCCCGGTGAGGGTCGGCAGGATGTCGTCCCACGCGTTGAGCCAGCCGCCGTTTCTCCCCGAGGCCCCGTGTCCGCAGTAGGTCTCTTCGAGGAGGACGACGTCCAGCTCGCCGGCCAGCTTCTTGAGCGACAGCGCCGACCACAGACCCGTGAAACCACCCCCTACGACGCAGACGTCCGCGCGGACGGTCTGCGTGAGGGGCGTGATGGAGCGGACTGCGTCCCACCGGGGATCACCCCCCTGCCAGAAGACGCCGTCGTTGACCGCGCCACCTCGTCGACCTTGGCTGCGTTCCACCTGCCCTCCCCTTCCCGGCTTGCCGCGAGTGACCCGACCCCGGTTCATCGGTCCGCCGTTCATGCTAGTCCCAGTCAACGGCATCGGGGAGGGACCGCCGAGCCCTCTTCGCGGGGAGGCGCCACGCGTCCACGAGCGCGTTCACCCCGTGTGTAGAATGGCGGATGGGCGTGCAGTGCGCCGACGCAGGTCGCTCACGCGGGTCGTTGCTGAGGGGTCCCCAGCCGGCGCCATGCGGCCAGTCGTGAGCGGGCGATGGAGGGGGTTGTGATGACGACCATCCGGCAAGCCGACGTCATCGTCGTCGATCCTGGGACGTCCGTGCGCTGGACGGAGCGCGCCGAATCCTGCGCCGTCGGCACCACCATCCTGCGGCTGGTCGACAGCGACGGCGTGGAGGGCATCGCCGGCACGGACAGCTGCACGTTCGGGCGCGCGGACCGCACCACGCTCGAGGCCGTGCGCTCGATGTGGCCCTGGCTCGCGGGACGCTCGATCGACTGCCGCGAAGCGCTCGCGGAGGACCTGCGCGTCGGCGTCGTCTCCCCGTTCTCGACGGGCCCGCTGGCGCTCGTCGACGTCGCGCTGTGGGATCTCGCCGCCAAGCACGCCGGGCTCCCGCTCTGGAAGGTCCTCGGCGGGGCCCGGGAGCAACTGCCCGCTTACGCGTCGCTGGAGACGATGCCGGCCGAGGCGGACTACGTGGACGTGGTCGGCAGGGCGCAGGCCGACGGCATCACGGCCGTCAAGCTTCACGCCTTCGGCGAACCGGACCGCGACATCGCGCTGTTCGCCCTCATGCGGGAGACCTACCCCGACCTGACGTTCATGCACGACGCCGAGAGCGTCTACGACCACCGCGAGGCGCTCGAGGTGGGCCGCGCTCTCGACGATCTGGGCTGCCGCTGGTACGAGGCTCCGCTGCCGGACTTCGACCTCGAGGGCTACCGCGACCTGCGCCGGCGACTGAACGTGCCCGTGCTGCCCGCCGGCTACGCGATGTGGGATCTCCGCCAGCTCGCGGACGCTCTGCGCGATCCGCCGTGGGACGCCTGCCGCTCTGAGGTCTTCTCGACCCTCGGCATCACGGCCCTGTGCAAGATGATGGGTCTGGCGCAGGCCTTCGACATGGACCTCGAGCCGGTCACGTACGGTCACTCGCTCTTCGCCGTCGCCGGTCTGCACGTGATGCAGGCGTTCCCGAACGTGAGCTACTTCGAGCTGGCCTACCCGGTCGAGCCGTGGGAGTACGGCGCCGTGAACCCGGTGCGGCCCGATGCGGACGGGATGGTGAAGGCGCCCGACGGCGACGGGCTCGGCGTCGTCATCGACTGGGACGCGATCGAGGCGATCACCAGCCACAAGATCAGCCTCGGCCCCGAGTCCGCTCACGTCTGAAGCGCATCCTGCGGCGCCGGCGCCTGCCCAGGGTGGGCGCGGAAGAGACCGACTCAGGGAGCTGATCACATGGCGAGATTGACGGCGAGACTGCTCGACCAGGCGGAGCGCGACACGCTGCACGAACAGACCCTCACGGTGCTGGAGGAGGTCGGCGTCGCCTACAACACGCCCGCGGCCCTGGACGTGCTCGAGGGGACGGGGGCGGTCCTCGATCGCGACCGTCTCAGCGCGCGCCTGCCGCGGGAGCTGGTCGAGCGCTGCCTGGAGACGACGCCGCGCCAGGTGCTGCTCGCGGCCCGCGACCCCGCCCACGACGTGGTCCTCGGTGACGGCAGCCTGAACGTCACCACCGACGGCACGGCGACCTACATCGTCGACGACGAGACCGGCGAGCGCCACGAGGGCAGCGCCGACGACCTCCGGACCATCATGCGCCTCTTCGACGCCCTGCCCGACGCCGACTACGTGTGGCCCACGCTCTCGGCCCGCGACCTCGACCCGCTGACGGCCAACCTCGAGATCGAGGCGATCGCGTTCCGCTCGTCCGCCAAGCACGTGCAGGACGAGGTGCGCGGGCCCGAGTACGTAGAGCCGCTGCTCGAGATGATCGCCGCCGTGGGCGGCGCGCCGGCCGCCGAGCGGCCGGTCTTCTCGACCATCAACTGCACCGTCGCGCCGCTGGCGCACGACGGCGCCATGACCGAAGCGAGCATCGGCCTTGCCCGCGCCGGCGTGCCGATCGCCATCATGCCGATGCCGCTGATGGGCACGACGGCGCCGATCACGGTGGCCGGGGTCACCGTGATCACGCTGGCCGAGCTGCTCTCGGCGGTCGTGCTCTTCCAGCTCGCGGCTCCCGGGTGCCCCCTGATCGCCTCACCGGAGCCGGCCTCCGCCGACTTGCGCAGCGGGCTCTACCTCTGTGCCACGCCCGAGGGCGAAGCGGCCGCGTTGGCCTGCATCGAGATGGCCAAGCGCCACTACGACCTGCCCACCCAGGGCGGGGGCATCGGCAGCGACGCCAAGGCGCCCGACTTCCAGGACGGCATCGAATCGAAAGGCGTCCTCGATGCGCTCCTCGGAGCCGACTCACTGGTCGGGCTGGGCTGCTTCGACGGCGCGCAGGCCACCAGCCTGGCGACGATCGTCCTGCACCATGACGCGGCCGGCCTGGTCAAGGAACGTGTTCGGGGGGCCTCGTTCGAGGCCGCGAGCTGTCTGCTCGACGACATCCGCGCCGTGGGCTCGGGCGGTCACTACCTGGGGCGGCGCAGCACGCGTCGGCACGCACGTGACGTCTGGACGCCCGGCGTCCTGCGCCGCGGTACGTTCGAGGCGTCCCACGGCCGCACGCTCGTCCAGGACGCGCTCGAACGGGCGCGCGAGCTTCTGGCGACCCATGCGGTGAAGCCGCTGCCCGACGACGTCGATCGCCACATCGACGAGGTCATCGCCGCCCACAGGCGACTGGCCGCCGGCGACGCGTGAGCGGCGAGGCATCCGATCGCCCGGCGGGTCATCTGCCCGGTCGCTCGCGCCGGCTGCACGGACTGGAGCCGCGGCGACTCTCTGCCCTCAGGGCACGCGGGCTCCTTGACTGACTGTGCTCGTGATCCCGTCGGAGTGACACCTCGCGGCGAACGCACGCCGACTTCCTCCGCAGTCAGACCTGACCCACACCGGATTCGAAAAGAGGCACAACAGTGCTGTGTCGGCGCTGCTTCCCGCCGTCTGCGGCCCGGTCTGTGACGTCGATACTCACTGCCCTGCGGCATCACCGCGGGTGAGTGCGCTCACAGGGCTACGCGTACGCGGCTCGTCGCCCTTCCCGTCTTGGTCACGCCGCCCTCAGACAGGAGCGTCCGCCGACGCCGCGTCGTCTACGGCGTCATCCACACAGGAGCCGTCCAGGCCGTCGGGCCGGCGATCTCGAACTCGCCCGCCGTCCACACCCGCAGGTAGATGTACGAGCAGCCGCCGGGCACCGTCGTGCTCCAGGTGGCCGTGTTGCCCTCGGCAGGCTGGTACGAGCCGACGACCTCACCGCCGTCCGAGACGAGCTCGAGCAGGGTCACGTCCTCGCTCGGGTCGGCCGGCTCACCGTCGGCGTCGCTCGGGTTCTCGACGCTGACAGCGACCACATGAGCAGCGCCGGGCAGCGTGTGCGAACCGATGGTCGCCCCGTCGACCGTGAAGTCGACTCGCAGGTTCCTGTCCCGCGTCCCGTAGCCTCGCCTCTCACGCATGGCCTCGAAGAGCGCCTCGCGGGTCAGCTCGGGTGCGAGCAGCACCGTCCTGACCTCCTCGCCCGAGATCCAGTTGGCCTCGTGCGTATCCGAGTTCGATGACGGCAGGGCGTGCCAGCCGGCGTCCAGCGCCATCGCGTAGCTCGCCTCCTGGATCTCCTTGTTGAAGATCTCGAGCAGACACATGCCGGCATCTCGATCGGCGGTCTGCTCGGCGTAGTCGAGGAAGTCGCCCCAGCGATCGCCGACGTAGTAGTTGGGGTGGTTCCAGTGCCCGATCGCGTCGTTGGCAACGATCCAGTCGTAGACGAACGACAGCGCGTTCTCGCGCGGCCTGTGGTCCGGCGCACCGTTCTTGGTCGTCCCGTGGCCGACGATGCCGCGCGGCATGTCCTCGGCGGCGTAGATGTTGATCTCTCCGATGCCGGGCATGTGGTACTCGTACGCGGCGATCGCCACGAACGAGTCGTCCGTCGCGGCCGCCGCCGCAGCGATCGTATCGGCCCATTCCCACGCGTTGAGCTGGTAGTGGTGGTCGGTCGTGGCCATGAAGTCCGCACGCGCCGCCTTCGCTGCCGCGAAGGCCTCGGTCGGCGTTCCCTCGCCGTCGGAGTACGAGGTGTGCGTGTGCAGGTCGCCGAAGTACAGGTGATAGTCGGCGGCCTGCGCGACCGGTGCGGCAAGCAGCACGATCGCGATGGCTGCGAGTGTGAGCCACAGTGCCCGCCAGTGGGTCGTCAAGATGTCAGACATGGTCCCCCCTTGATGTCGGTCACGGTGACCCCCTTCGGCGCCGCGCTGTCACGAGTATAGAGCTGCGAGGGTCTCGCCGACCAGGTTCTTCCCGGTGTCCCGCACTCCGGCTCGTGACTCCCGCGAGGGGCTTCGCGAAGGGTGGTTGACGACACCGGTATCCGCCGCATCGCCGGGATGACGTTCGCGCTTCCGATGACACCCCCGACAGGGGTCCCCATCAGCAGCCGCCAAGGACACGAGAGGAGTGCCGGCAGCGGGCGCCGGTGACGCCGGCGGAGAGCCGGCAGCTACCGGCAGCGGCGTGGGCGAGCAGTCGAATACGGCAGGCAGCGGCATGGGCGGAAGTTCGAATGCGGACGCCTCATGCAGCGGTGCGGGGGCGG
>DATHSP010000146.1:0-10979 GCA_035464075.1 Thermoleophilia bacterium
CCGCCCGGCGTCGCGCCGACCGGCCTCACGGCTGCGCGGCCACAGGGCCCGGAGACCGTGCGACCAGCCCCGCCGCCGACCGCCGGCCCGCAGCCGCTCGCCGGCCCCCGGCCGAGACGTCTCGCGACCGACCTCACACCCGGCGCCGGGACGTGGGGCTGGCCGGAGGCGCTGCTCGGCGTGGTCGTCGGCTTCGGCCCCCAGGTCCTCCTCTACGTGGCGGCCTTCTACGGGGGCGCCCTCGAATCGGAGACGACGATCGAAGAGATCACGCTCTTCAGCGCGCTCGTCGTCATCGTCTCCACCGTCGTCCTGTACGGGTGGCAGACGGTCGCCGCCTGGCTCTTCTCGCTGCGCATCAGTCGTCAGGGTCTAGCCGGCTGGGGCTTCACCTGGCCCAGCGCGGCTTTCTTCTGGACCATCCCCGTCGCCCTCGTGGCCAGCTACGCGATCTCCGCCGTGCACGGG
Organism: Thermoleophilia bacterium; assembly: GCA_035464075.1. Lineage (GTDB taxonomy): Bacteria > Actinomycetota > Thermoleophilia > UBA2241 > UBA2241 > UBA2241. The sequence continues at coordinate 469 of DATHSP010000146.1, forward strand.
GCCCTCGTCGACCCGCCGCCCCAGGACATCGTCGAGCAGTTCCCGCGCACGATCGCCGGCGGCGCCCTCTTCGTCGTCATCGCCGTGGTGTTCGCCCCGCTCTTCGAGGAGATCTTCTTCCGCGGCTTCCTCTACAAGGGGCTGCGCAACTCCTGGGGCTGGTGGCCGGCGGCGCTCGGCTCGGCGGCCGTGTTCGGCGTCGCGCACTTCCAGCTCACCGTCTTCGTGCCGATCTTCGCTCTCGGGGTCGCGCTGGCGTGGGTCTACGAGCGCACCGGATCGCTGTGGACGAGCATCGCCATGCACGCCATCTTCAACGGCTTGGCCGTGCTGGTCTGGGCGCTGGGTATGGCGTAGGCCGGGGCGGCGGCGCCGGCTCAGCGCAGCAGCGTCGGGCGCCGCAGGGTGCGGCAGCGGCAGTCGTCGTCCGCGGGCAGGGTGCCCAATGCCTCGAGCAGCACGCGGCCGACGAGCGGGGCGTCGTCGCGGAAGATGCGCGCGAGCTCCTCGTGCTCCCAGTCCTGCACCACGCCCTCGCCGTAGTTCACGATGACGTAGAGGCCCGCGTAGCAGGCGCCGATGTCGCGCGCCAGCCAGACCTCGGGCGAGAAGCTCTGCCCCACGATGTCGCCCATGGGCTGCAGGCGACGCACCTCGGCCGGCGACTCGAAGCGCGGGCCCTCGGTGACCACGTAGACGCCGCGCGAGAAGAGGCGGCGCTCGGGCGCGAGGCGCCGGGCGGCGGCGAGCAGCGCCTCGCGCCCCGTGGCGCACACCGGCTCGCGCATGATCAGGAGATGGTCGCCCGCGACCATGCCCAGACGGTCGCGGTCGGTGGTCAGATCGACGAAGTCGTCGGGCACGACCAGGTCGCCGGGGTCCAGCAGGTGGTTGAGGCTGCCGACGCCGGCGTCCGAGAGGATGCGGCGCACGCCGGCCCGGTGCAGCACGCTGAAGACCTGGCGTGAGGCGCGCCCGCGCGAGACGCCCGGCCGCCAGCCGTGCATCCGCACGTGGAGTGCCCGCCGCCCGTCGAGCTCGAAGAGCGTGAAGGGAGGGCTGTCGCCCCACGGGGTCTCGACGACGAGGTCGCGCTCGAGGACGCGCGCCGCCGGGTCGAGACCCTCGGGGAACGGCGCCGTGTACGAGCCCGAACCGCCGATGACCGCCAGCCCCGCCGCAGGCACGCCGGCGGGCACGTCAGAACTCCCCGAGCTCGGAGGCCACCTTCAGGACCATGAGCTGGGCGTGGTCGCCGTTGTCCGAGGTGAACCGGCGCAACGCCTGGTCGAGCTCCTGCGCGAAGGCACGCACCTCGCCGATGAGCGTCTCGCCGGCGACGACCTGCTCGCCGGGCTCGACGCGCACGTCGGCGACGTGTGTGAGCACGAGCAGCAGGGTCGGGTCGGCGGCCAGCCGGATGTCGACCTGGACGTCGCGGTGGCGCCCGAGGAGGTCGTACTCCTTGACCGACGTGACGACGCCGTCGACCGGGCTGACGATGCTCGAGCCAGGCGCGGCGCCCACGGAGAGCCCGGCCGTCGCAGCCGACGCGTCGCCGCCCTCGCTCGCGATGAGGTAGTACTGCACATCGCCGCCGCTCTTGAAGATGTCGGCGAGGCGACGGCCGAGGCCGCCCCCGCTGACGCACTCGCCCTGCGGCGAGAGGGCGACCGCCTCCGGCGTGCCCACCGGGTGGTAGGCGATCGCCGTCGTGGCCTCGCCGGGGACGGGCAGCACGATGGGGACGTCGCCGACGTGGGCGATGACGATCCGGTCGGCGACCGGCGTGGCGCCGAAAGTAGGGTTGACGACGGTGTCCGGCACCCGGGCCGGCGTCGCCGTGGGCAGCGCTGCCGCGGCCCACACCGCGAGGGAGACGAGGGTCACGGCGAGCACCAGCACTCCGAAGCGCCGGCGCCTGATCTGCTTGCGGCGGGCCTCGCGGGCTCGCCGCCGGTCAGTGGTCAGGCCGTACATACGCCCGGCAGCTTACCGCGACCCTTGCGCACGGGCAACTCGCGGTGACCGTGGCCGGGCTCCGGGTCGCCGCCCCGGCAACGCTTGAGGTCGCGCCCCGGGGAGCCGATAGAGAGGGTGAAGGCCGCTGACGGGCGCGACCGGACACGCCCGTCGCCGAGGAGTCATGATGAGAATCCTGAGAGCAAGAGCCGCCCTCTTCATCGCCGTGTCGGCGCTGCTCGCCGCACTGCTCGTGCCGCTGATCGCCTACGCGGCGCAGAGCGGGCCGTGACGGGCACAGAGCGGGCCGTGACCGTCGCCGCGCAAACCTGACTGTCAGCCTCGCGCGCGGCTTCCCTGGGCCTGCCGGGGCTGACGCACGGCGGTCGTCCCTCGATGCCCGCGCGTGTGCCGTCCTGCGACGTCTGCGTGTGTGCCGTCCCGCGACGTCCGTCTGTGCGCCGTCCCGCGACGTCCGTCCGCGTGCAGCCCCGCGACGCCCGGGCGCGGGCCGACCTTCGGTAAGATGGGGCATGCCCCCGTCGAGCGACGCCCTGCGCAGCCTCTTCGACCCCGGCCGTCACGGGCAGGTCGTGGCCGTCGCCCACGAGGCCGCCCGGCGGGCGCGGCTGACCGACCTGCCGCCCGACCTCCACCCTGGGGTGCGCGCCGCACTCGAGCGCTCCGGCGTCACCCGCCTGTACGCCCACCAGCGCACGACTTGGGACCTGCTCCAGGGCGGCGCCAACGTCATCCTCGCCACCGGCACGGCCAGCGGCAAGTCGCTCGCCTTCACGCTGCCCACCCTGCAGGCGATCGCCGCCGACCCGCAGTCGCGGGCGCTGTACCTCTACCCCACCAAGGCCCTCGCCCAGGACCAGCTGCGCAAGCTCGGCGCGCTGCACGCGCCCGGCGCGTCGCCCGCCGTCTACGACGGCGACACGCCGGCCGACCTGCGCCCCGCGATCCGCCGCACGGCGAACCTGCTCCTCTCCAACCCCGACATGCTGCACGTCGGCGTCCTGCCGGCGCACGAGCGCTGGGCCGAGTTCCTCCACCACCTGCGCTACGTCGTGTTCGACGAGTCCCACGTGTACCGCGGCGTGTTCGGCTCGCACGTCGCCCAGGTCGTGCGGCGCCTGCGGCGGCTCTGCGCCGTGTACGGCGCCGACCCGCGCTTCGTTCTCGCTTCGGCGACGATCGCCGCGCCGCAGACCTTCGCCGAGCGCCTCACCGGCCTGCCCTTCGAGGCGGTGGAGGACGACGGCGCGCCCCGTCACGAACGCGCCGTCGTCTTCTGGAACCCGCCGCTCGAGGACCCCGCGCAGGGCACCCGGCGCAGCGCTCTCGCCGAGGCCGCCTACGTGACGAGCGAGGCGGTGCTCGGCGGCGCGCGCGTGATCGCCTTCGCGCCGACGCGCAAGGCGGCGGAGCTGGTCTTCGGGGCGGTCCGCCGCCGGCTCGACGAGCGCGACCCCGCCGCTGCCGAACGCGTGCGGCCCTACCGCGCCGGCTACACGGCGCAGCAGCGCCGCGACATCGAGCGCCGCCTGTTCGAGCACGAGCTCGACGCCGTCGTCGCGACCAGCGCCCTCGAGCTCGGCATCGACGTCGGCGAGCTCGACGTCGCCCTGGTGACCGGCTTCCCCGGCACGGTCACCAGCCTGCGGCAGCGCTGGGGGCGCGCGGGCCGGCGAGGTCACGGCTACGCCGTGCTCGTCGCCGGCCAGGACGCGCTCGACCAGTACTTCATGCGCGAGCCGGAGCGCCTCCTCAGCCGCAGCGTCGAGGAGGCGGTGATCGACCTCCACAACCCGCACATCAGCCGGCCGCACCTCGAGGCCGCCGCCTACGAGCGGCCGCTCACGGCCGCCGACGAGGCCTACTTCGGGGAGCGCGGTCTCCTGCTCGCCGAGCGGCTCGGCCAGGCCGGGCGCCTGCGGCGGCGGGGTGACGGCCTGGCCTGGGCCAGGCCGCACTCGCCCGCCGCCGAGACCTCCCTGCGCAGCGCCTCGTCCCACCGCTTCGCCATCGTCGAGTCGCGCGACGGGTCGATCCTCGGCACCCTCGAGGCGGAGCGCGTCTTCCGCTTCGCGCACCCGGGGGCCGTCTACCTGCACCTCGGCGCGAGCTACCTCGTGCGCCGCCTCGACCTCGAGCAGCGGCTGGTGCTCGTCGACGACTTCCCCGGCGCCTACTACACCCAGACCAAGGTCGACAAGCACGTGCTGATCGCCGGCCAGGGGCTGCCGCGGCCGCTGGCCGACGGCGCCTCCCTGTTCTTCGGCGAGATCGAGGTGACCGAGCAGGTCGTCGCCTACCAGAAGCGCGACGTGAGCGACGGGCGGGTGCTGGACACGACCCCGCTCGAGCTCCCCGAGCAGGTCTTCACGACCGAGGGCCTGTGGCTCGCCCTCACCCCGGAGCTGGTGCAGGGGGCACTCGGCGGTCTGGTGGAGGAGGCCGGCGACGCGACCGGGCGCGTCGCCCCCGACCGTCTCCGAGCAGACGGCGTCGCGGGCGCGGCGGTGCCGGAAGGCACCGGCGGCGGCGCCCCGCACGTGTCCGGCGCCGCGACCGCGGCTGCCGGCGCCGCCGACCCGGCGCCATACGTCCCCGGCGCCCTGCACGCCGCGGAGCACGTGCTCATCGCCCTCCTGCCGCTCTATGCGATGTGCGACCGCTGGGACGTCGGCGGACTCTCGACCCCGTGGCACTCGCAGACCGACCTGGCGACGATCTTCGTCTACGACGGCTACCCGGGCGGGATCGGCCTCTCGCGGCGCGCGCACGACGCCTTCGCCGGGCTCGCAACCGACGCCCGCCGCCTGGTCGCCGAATGCCCCTGCGAGGACGGCTGCCCTTCGTGCGTGCAGAGCCCGAAGTGCGGTAACCTCAACGAGCCGCTCAGCAAGGCAGGGGCGGTGCGGCTGCTCGACGCGGTGCTCGCCGGCGCGGGCACCACCTGACGAGGAGACAGATGCCGAACGACATCACCATCGCCCCGCTCGACCCCGCCGACATCGAGGACGTGGCGCCGCTGTGGAAGGCTCTCCTCGACCACATCGCCGTGCTGCCCGGCGCGGTCGTGCCGGTGCGTCCCTTCGAGCAGTCGTGGCCGATCGAACGCGCCGAGATGCTCGAGGCTCTGGCCGGCGACGCCTTCGTCCTCGCCGCGTGGCGTGGCGGCGACGTCGTGGGCTATGCCTTCGTCGTCATCGAAGGTCCCGACCCGGTTTGGTACACGGGCGACTCTCGCGCCGAACTGATCCACCTGAGCGTCGCCGACGGGGCGCGAGCCGCCGGCGTCGGCACGGCGCTCATGGACGCGGTCGACGCTGAGCTCGAGCGCCGCGGCATCGAGGACATCGAGATAGGCGTCGACACCGCCAACCACGACGCCGTCCGCTTCTACGAGCGCCGCGGCTACCGTCACGACTTCCACATCTTCTACGGATCGCCCGGAGGCAGGCCTTGGGCCTGCCTCCGCCGCGAGGCGGCCGACCGGGAGGCCGGGCGCGGGCGCTTCGCGCCGCCCGGCGACCCGTCCGGGGCTCACCCCGCGTAAGCGCAACGCTCGTTCTGCCGGGTCGTGCCGGACCCGGTGAGACGGCGTATCGAGCGACGCCGCAGCCAACGGCGAGCGTCCTTGACGACCCCCGGCGTGCGGTATAGACCGTCTCAAGAGACGCGTCCCCGCTCGCTGGGGCACAGGGGCGACGACCGGGGAGGTGAACCGCACAGCACATCGCGTTCGGTCGCTGCCAGCGAGCCGGCCGGATGAGGGGAAGCCCGTCCGCCACGGCAAGCGCCGCCCCGGGAGCCTCGGCCTAAGGCCGACAGCGGCTGCGGACGGTGGGGGAACTCAAGGGGGTCCATCATGGCCATTCGCTCTCGCGCACTCGCATGCGCGCTTCTCGGAGTGCTCGTCGTCGCGCTGATCGTCGCCGCGCCGGCAGCAGCTGAGGAGCCGAGCATCTTGGGCAACAACCTCTCGGTGCCGGTCATCTTCGCCGAGGGCTACAACATCGTCGGCGGCGACGTCAGCGACGTCGGGTCCGGCTTTCGCTCGACGCCGTTGGTCGACAACTTCGCCTCGTACATGGCGGCCAATCCTCTCTACTACATGCCGGGCACGGTCGACGCGGCCGGCGCCCCGCTCTACTCGAGCTGGTTCTACCCTCAGAAGACCGAGGCGACCTGGCAGGCCGAGTGGGCCGACTGGAGCGCGAGCGGTCCCGTCGCAGTCACCCGCCTCGACTGGGGTGACAGCCTGCTCTCAAAGACGTGGCCGACGAGAGCCAAGATCCGCCTCGAGGTTCGTCTCTATCGCGAGAACACCAGCGGCCTGCTGGGCTACGCCATGAACCACCTCGAGGGCGCGGGCATCGATGAGGTCTGGGGTGCGGCCGACGCGGCGCCCGTCGCGAGCGAGAACGGGGCCACCGGCACGGCATACACCCTGCCGACGCCGTGGACCACGGTGTACTCGAACTGCGCGCGGCTGAGCCTGTACAAGATCGACGGCCCTGGCGGCGCGGTCGTTGGCGAGCCCATCTTCTCGATGCCGGTCGCCGACAAGTACGGCATCGACGGCCCGGGTGGGTTCGGCGCCGAGGTCAACGTGGGCGGCTTCGTACTGTACGGCTACACGCTCGACGCCAAGGCTCTGAAGCTCGCGGCCGGCGACTACCGCGTCGTGTTCAGCCTCGACGAGTTGGCGACGTGGGACGGCACTACCGTCACACGCAACGCCGTGATCACCGGCCTCGACCCAATCGACGCCGGGGCGAGCGAGTGGCCGTACCACTCGCAGCTCGCCACAGATTTCTTCAGCTCTTGGGTCGACTTCGAGCTCGTCCCCAAGACGACCGGCGGAGGAGGAGGAGGAGGCAAGCCGCACTGAGGCGGCGGCACCGTGGCGCGCTGACGCAGGGCCGCCGCGCAGCCGCAGGCGTCGTCGCGGCGAGCGCGGGGCGACCCCGCGGGATGGAGCGGACGGGGCGGGCGGAACGTCGCCCGCCCCGTCCGTTTCGCTACAATCGGCTCGTCCGCGAGCCGAAGGAGGGCGGCTGTGACTCAGACGTACGTCAGCGTGATCGGCGCGAGCCGCTGCGGTCCGGAGCTGGCGGCCAGGGCCGAGGAGCTGGGCCGCCTGCTCGCACGTCGCGGCTGCATAGTCGTCTGCGGCGGGCGCTCGGGAGTGATGGAGGCGGTCGCGCGCGGCGTGGCCGCGGAGGGCGGCGTCTCGATCGGCCTCCTGCCGGAGGCCGATCGCTCGCGCGCCGCCCCCGACCTCACCTACTCGCTGCCCACCGCCATCGGCTGGGCGCGCAACCTCGCCGTCGTGGCGAGCGGCGACGCCGTGATCGCGGTGGGCGGCGCCTGGGGCACGCTGAGCGAGATCGCTCTCGCGCGCAACGTCGGCCGCAGGGTCGTCCTGCTCGACAGCTGGGAGTTGCGTCCGCCGGAGGCGGCGGGGGACCCCGCCGGTGGATCCGGCGAGGACGAGAGCGCGCTCGACGGCGTGCTGCGGGCGAGCTCGCCCGCCGAGGCCGTCGAGCTCGCCCTGGCCGAACTCGCCCACAGCTGAGACGATGGAGGGCGGCGGCCGTCCCGGACGCCGCCCGGACTGCGGGTCGTCCCGGAGGACGATCTGGCGGGGACTAGGGGAGTCACACCCCTCTACACGGGTTTAGAGCCCGTGCTGATCCTTCCGATCGAGCCCCCGCGCCGTCCCGATCATACCGCGACGAGGCCCCGGCCGCCCGCCGGCGACCGTCGTCGCCGGTCGCCGGCGGCCACCTCGAGCAGTTCCCCGGACACCACCTCCAGCGGCCGGCCGGATACCACCTCCACCGTCCGCAGGGGATCGCCACAACAGGCCCGACCGTTGCAGCGGAGGCCCGCATCCGCGTAGAGTTGCCCATCGCCCCGTGCGATCCCGGCGTCAGAGCGAAGCTCCACCGGGGGCCTGGGCGTCCACGATCCGAACGGGGGTACTCATGGGTGGCAAGGGACTGGGGTGGCTGCTGGCCATCGTCGGGGTCGTCCTCGTGGCGGCCGGGCTGGTCGTCATGCTGGTCGTCGTGCCGGGGATGAAGCAGCTGCCCGCCGACACCGACACCACGCGTACGTACGAGGGCACCATGGCGTCCATGCTCGACCCGGCGACGTTCCAGACGATGACCGACCTGCCGATCGAGCTCGAGCGTCGCTTCTTCGTCGTCTCGACGAGCGACGGCCTCGCCCTCCTCAAGGAGGAGCGCACGATGACGAGCGGCGGCCAGCCGCTGCAGCAGGGCGTGAACCACTACTCGGTCGACCGCGTGAGCATGGAGTGGAGCGACGGCTACCCCGAAGAGTGGGCCGAGAACGAGGGCTTCTGGCCGCGCGAGGGCAACGTGATCGGCTGGCCCATGGACACGGAGCAGAGAGACTACACCGGCTGGAGTGACGACTACATGAGCACCGTGCCGCTGACCTTCGTCGAGGAGGCCACGCACGAGCGCAGCGGCATGACGCTGTACAAGTTCACCTCGGCGAGCGACGCGCAGCCCATCGTCCCCGAGATGGTCCAGGGCATGGGGCTGCCGACCGAGTTGCCCAAGTCACAGCTCGCCCTCCTGCTCGGCGGTGTCGACCTCGGCCCTGCGGTCCAGGCGCTCCTGCCGACGCTGCTCGAGCAGCTGCCCGACACGGTGCCCCTCGGCTACTACTACGACTACGAGGGCACCTATTGGGTCGACCCCGCGACGGGCATCATCGTCGACACCGAGAAGCGCGAGACGCGCACCGTCGGCCTGAGCCCGGACGGCATCGTCGGGACGGCTCTCGAACTGCTGCCCGCCGAGCAGCTCGGCGCCCTCCAGGTGCCCATCCTGGACTTCACCTACACGGCCACCGACGTCGCGGTCGAAGAGGCGAAGGCCGACGCCGAGGACGCGGCCGGCACACTGCAGCTCTACGGCATGACCCTGCCGCTGATCGGGATCGTCGCCGGCGGCCTGCTCCTGGCGCTGGGCATCGTGTTCATCGTGCGCAAGCCGAAGGCCGCCTGAGAACGGCGACTGAGAAGTAGCGTCGCCGCTCAAGCGGCGCCGTGCGAGAGGCGAAGGGGCGCCCGAGCTCAGGCGAGCGCCCGCGCCGCCATGACGGCGACGCCGATGGCGAGCGGCTCGTGGATGTGGCGTACGCCCAGCCGGGCCTGCGCCGCGACCGTGAAGGCCGAAGGCACGCCGGGGACGGCGGCGATCGTGCGCGGCCCGACCTGAGAATCACCGATCACCGCCGGCGCCGGCGTCGCGTCGAAGATCAGGTCGGCGTCGCGGAGGCCCTCGGCGAGCTCGACGTGCTCGAAGTCGAGTCCCTGCGCCCCGGCGAGCTCGACGCGCTCGCGGTCCGGCTCGACCACCGACAGCCGGGCGCCGCGGGCGAGCAGGCGTCCCGCGGCGGCGCGGCCCACCGGACCGAGGCCGAGCAACAGCACCGCCCGGTCGGCGAGGCCGCCCGCGGCCGCCTCGAGCGCCGTCACGTAGCCGTGCGCTGTCGCCGGGTCGTCGTCGACACAGCGCCCCCTGCGGACGTTGACGGCGACGAAGCGGTGGTCGTCGGCGATGAAGAAGACCTCGGCGCCGCCGTCGACCGCCTCCTGGATCCCGCGCACGTCGGCCTGCGCCGTCACGCTCGCCCTCCACCCCATGTGGCTGAGGATGACGGCGACACACTCGCTGAAGCCCGAGATGAGACCCTCGCCGGTCGTGACCGGCACGCAGGCGAAGACGGCGTCGGTGCGAAGGTCGGGGGCAGGGGCGGGAGAAGGGGTGGCGGCGGGAACGGCTGCTGCGTGGCCCAGGGTCGAGGTCGCCGCGTCGACGGCCACCGTCCGCGCGGCGAGCGTGCGCAGTGTGAGACCGGAGACCTCGACCAGCCCGCTCTCGAAGCGCAGGAGACCGGCGGTCAGCCCTCTGACGTCGTCCTCGGTCAGACGGGTCACGGCGCCGCCTCCGCGACGAGGCTCAGCGCCTCGCGCCGCGCCAGGTCCCGCACGACCGCGTCGGCGCGCGCCCGTGCCTCGCCGACCGTGACGCCGGCGCAGATCAGCGTCGCCGACCACGACAGGGCGCCGGGCTCGTAGTCGGTCAGGGCCTCGTCGGCGCCGCAGAAGCCCTCGACGAGGTGGAGCGGGCGGGAGCTCCCCATGACGTGCTCGCCGAGCACGGCCAGGCGCCCGCCCTCCGCGTGCACGTGCTGGTAGACGCAGGCGGCGCGCGGGGCGCGGTCGAGCGTCGGCGGCGCGCCGCGCGTGACGCAGTCGACGAGGCCCTCGAGCAGATTGAGCCCGCTCGACCACAGGACCGCGGTCGGGGTCTGGCTCGGCAACCGGGCGTCGATCTCGAGCAGCCTTGGACCATCGGGCGCGACCATCACTTCAACGTCCATCAGCCCGGTGAGGCCGAGGCTCTCGGCGAGCCGCACGGCCATGTCGTCGAGGGCCGCGAGGGCACCGGCCGGGACGGCGCGCGACCAGTCGGACGAAGCGGTCGGGG
>DATHSP010000147.1:0-11136 GCA_035464075.1 Thermoleophilia bacterium
CCCTTCTTCACGTCCGGGGCCCGGGAGCCGTTCGCGGGAGTAGTCCGTGCGAGTCCTTCGCGGGGATCGTCGCCGCGGTCAGCGCGGGCGGAAGCGTCGCAGCCTGAGGCTGTGGGTCACCACTGTCACGCTCGAGAGCCCCATGGCGGCAGCGGCGAAGATGGGATCGAGGAGGATCCCGAAGGCGGGGTAGAAGACGCCGGCCGCCAGGGGGATGAGGGCGGCGTTGTAGGCGAAGGCCCAGAAGAGGTTCTGCTTCACGGTGCGGATGGTGCGCCGCGAGAGCTGGATGGCCACGGGCACGCCGCGCAGGTCTCCGGAGATGAGTGTGATGTCGCCGGCCTCGACGGCGACGTCGGCGCCCGTGCCGAGGGCGATCCCGACGTCGGCCTGGGCGAGGGCGGGCGCGTCGTTGATGCCGTCGCCGACCATGGCGACCCGGCGTCCCTCGGCCTGCAGCCGCTCGACCTCGCCGGCCTTCTCGTGGGGCAGCACCTCGGCGCGCACGTCGTCGAGGCCGACCTCGCGGGCGATGGCCGCCGCCGTGCGCCGGTCGTCGCCGGTGAGCATGATCACGTCGAGCCCGAGCTCGCGCAGCCGGCGCACGCCCTCGACCGAGCCCTCCTTGACGCGGTCGGCGATGGCCAGCGCGCCGGCCGGCCGCCCGTCGACCCACACGAAGGCCAGCGTGGCGCCGGTCTCGCGCAGGGCGGCGCCGCGCCGCTCGAGCTCGTCGACCGGGGCGCGCTCGCCGACGAGGCGCGCGCTGCCGATCTCGACGAGCCGGCCCTCGACGCGGGCCCGCACGCCGTGGCCGGCGAGGTCCTCGAAGTCAGCGAAAGCGGGCGGCTCGAGGCCGCGCTCGCGGGCCGCCTCGAGCACCGCGCGCGCCAGGGGGTGGTCGCTCCCGCGCTCGGCGCCGGCGACCAGGCGGAGCAGCTCGCCGGCGTCCATGCGACCGGTGGTCGTGTCGCCCTCGGCGGTCGCGTCGCCCTCGCCCTCGGCGGCCGGCTCGCCCTCGCCGCCGGCCGTGTCGGCCTCGGCGACCAGCACCACGACGACGGCGGGGCGGCCCTCGGTGATCGTGCCCGTCTTGTCGAGGACGATCGTGTCGAGCTTCTGCGCCGTCTCGAGTGCGGCGCCGTCGCGGATCAGGATGCCGTTCTCGGCCCCCTTGCCGGTGCCGACCATGATCGCGGTCGGGGTGGCGAGACCCAGGGCACACGGACAGGCGATGACGAGGACGGCGATGAAGTTGAGCAGGGCGTACGTGAGCGCCGGCTCCGGGCCGAAGATCAGCCAGACGACCAGGGTGATGAGGGCGATGGCGATGACGATCGGCACGAAGTAGCCGGCGACGACGTCGGCGAGCCGGGCGATCGGCGGCTTCGAACCCTGGGCGCGCTCGACCAGCTGGACGATCTGCGCCAGGGCGGTCTCGCTGCCGACGCGCGTCGCCCTGAAAGTGAACGAGCCGCTGGTGTTGACGGTGGCTCCGATGACCTCGTCGCCGGGCTCCTTGGCGACGGGGAGCGGCTCGCCGGTCAGCATCGACTCGTCGACCGCCGAGGCGCCCTCGACGACGACGCCGTCGACCGGCACGCGCTCGCCGGAGCGCACGAGGACGAGGTCGCCGGGCCGCACGTCGGCGACGGCGACCTCGTCCTCGCGGCCGTCGCGCACCACACGCGCCGTGTCCGGCTGGAGCTTGATCAGGGCGCGCAGGGCCTCGCCGGTCTGGCCCTTGGCGCGCGCCTCGAGCAGCCGGCCGAGCAGCACCAGGGTGATGATGACGGCCGCGGTGTCGAAGTAGACCGCGGCCGTGAGGCCCTGGGCCTCGAACAGCGATGGGGCGAGGACTACGAGCACGCTGTAGAAGTACGCCGCCGAGGTGCCCATGGCGATGAGCGTGTTCATGTCGGCGGCGCCGTGGCGCAGCGCCGCCCAGGCGCCGCGGTAGAACCGCGCCCCGACCCAGAACTGAACGGGGGTGGTGAGCGCCCACAGGAAGTAGCCGTTGTTCATCCAGTCGGGGAGGAAGGGGAACCAGTGGTGCTGCATCGTGCCGAGGAAGATGACGACCGAGAGGACGGCGCCGATGACGACCTTGCGGCGCAGGGCCTCGTACTCGGCGCGCCGCGCCGCCTGCTCGACGTCGAGGGCGGCCTCCGTGGCGGCGGCGCCGTCGCCGCCCGCCGGCGCCTCGGCGACGCCGTACCCGGCGTCGCGCACGGCGTTCACGAGACGTTCGCGGACGCCGGCCCCGGGAAGCACGGTGACCGTGGCACGCTCGGTGGCAAGGTTGACCTCGGCCTTGAGCACGCCGGGCACGTGCTTCAGGGCACGCTCGACGCGCGACACGCACGAGGCGCAGGTCATGCCGGTGATCGGCAGGACCTCGGTCTGCGTCACGACGCCGTACCCGGCTTCGGCGACGGTGTCGACGAGGTCCCGCGCGCTCAGGCGCGCGGGGTCGAACGTCACCGTCGCCTTCTCGGTGGCGAAGTTGACGCTGGCCACGTCGACGCCCTCGGCGCGCTGCAGTGCGCGCTCGTTGCGGGTCACGCAGGCCGCACAGGTCATGCCCGTGATCGGCAGCTCGATCGTCTGTCGCTCGTCGCTCATCCTGCTCCCGTCGGGTGCGCCGGCGTCAGGCTCGTGGCGCTCGCGCTGAGTCTGCTCGGCGCGGCACGCATGGGAGCGTCGCTCGCTCCCGGCTCCTACCCGGCACGCGCCGGGTAGGATCCCGTCGCGCGCACCCACTACGACCTATTCCCCATGTGGGCCGCTCATACCCCCCTGGGGTACTCATGCTCGCTCCGAGCCCGGGCGCCCGGTATGATTGCCGCCGGCCGCGACGGGTCGCCGGCGCTGCCGCCGGTGCGGCCCGCGACCATGTCTGCCCCTGCGAGGTGACGACGCATGAGTATCTGGGACGCGTCCCACGAGACCATGGACCGCGAGCGCCTGCGGGCCCTGCAACTCGAGCGCCTGCAGGCGACCGTGGCGCGGCTCTACGAGCGCGTGCCGCACTACCGTGAGCGCCTCGCGGCGGTCGGCGCCGAGCCTGCCGACGTGCGCGCGCTCGACGACCTCCGCCGTCTGCCGTTCACGACCAAGACCGACTTCCGCGACCGCTACCCATACGGGCTCTTCGCCAGCCCGCCGGCCGACGTGGTGGAGGTGCACTCGTCGTCGGGCACCACGGGCAAGCCGGTCGTCGCCGGGTTCACGCGGCGCGACCTCGACACCTGGGCCGAGCTCGTCTGCCGCGTGGCGGTCATGGCCGGGGTGCGCGCGGACGACGTCGCCCAGGTCTCCTTCGGCTACGGTATGTTCACCGGCGGCTTCGGCCTTCACTACGGCCTGCAGCGCGCGGGCGCGACCGTGCTGCCGATGTCGGCCGGCAACACCGCGCGGCAGCTGCAGTTCATGCAGGACTTCGGCACCACCGTGCTGGTCGCGACGCCGTCGTACGCGCTCTACCTGGCCGAGTCGATCCAGGCGCTCGGCGCCCCCGACGCCTTCCGCCTGCGGCTCGGGCTCTTCGGCGCCGAGGCGTGCAGCGAGGAGATGCGGCGGCAGATCGAGAGCCGCATCCCGATCCGCGCCACCGACAACTACGGTCTCACCGAGGTGATGGGCCCGGGCGTCTCGGGCGAGTGCGAGTGCCGCGCCGGCATGCACGTGGCCGAGGACCACTTCATCGTCGAGGTCGTCGACCCGGCGACCGACGAGCCGGCCCCGGAGGGCGAGGTCGGCGAGCTCGTCTTCACCTCGATCACCCGCGAGTGCTCACCCGTTCTGCGCTACCGCACCCGCGACCTCTGCAGCATCACCACCGAGCGCTGCGCCTGCGGGCGCACGCTGGCCCGCATGGGCCGCATCGTCGGCCGCACCGACGACATGTTCATCATCAGCGGCGTCAACATCTTCCCGTCCGCCGTCGAGCGCGTGCTCTTCGCCATCGAGGGCCTGGAGCCGCACTACCAGATCGTGCTCGGCCGCCGCGGCGCCCTCGACACCTTCGAGGTGCAGGTCGAGGTGACCGAGGCGCTCTTCAACGGCTGGATGGACGACCTGCGGGCCTTCGAGCGCCGCGTGACCGAGGAGCTGCGCTCGGCCCTGCTGGTACGGCCCAAGGTGAAACTCGTCGAGCCGGGGACGCTGGAGCGGACCGAGGGCAAGGCGCGGCGGGTGATCGACGAGCGGCCGCGTTAGCGCGGCGGCTGGTCGACGAGCGGCCGCGTCAGCGCGGCGACCCGGCCCCGGATGCAGCGACCGCCCCGGCCGTCACGGCCGGGGCGGTCGCGCCCCCTGTCAGTCGAAGGCCGACGGCGCGGGCCCCCGCTCCGCACCGCCGGCCAACCTTGTAGACCTGGGGTTCTCTCTCTGCCTCCTGTGGTCTCCCCGGTCAAAGGTATCGGGACGGGCTCCCGCGGGCCACATAGGACAGGCGTCTAGACAGTCTGCGAGACCAGCTCGTCGACCCGCGTCGCCCCTCCCAAGGCCGTCCCTCAGACGGTGGCGCGCAGCAGCTCCAGGTGGCTGGTGACGCCGCTCAGCACCTTCTCGACGCCGTCGTCGCGCAGCGAGGTGACGCCCTTGGCGCGCGCCGCACGCTGGACATCGAGGGCACTGCCGCCGGCGGCCACCATCTCACGCAGCTCCTCGTCGAGCACGAGGACCTCGTAGAGGCCGAGCCGGCCGCGGTAGCCGGTGCCGAAGCACTGCGGGCAGCCCACTGGTGTGTACAGGCGCAGGCGCTTCTTCGGCGCCGGCCCGAGACCGAGCTCGGCCCATTGCTGCTCGCTCATCGTGACCGCCTCGCGGCAGTGGGGGCAGAGCCGGCGCACCAGGCGCTGGGCCACGAAGCAGCGCCAGGCGGCGGCGACGAGGTAGCGGGGCACCCCCATCTCGACGAGGCGCTGGACCGCGGCGCTGGCGTCGTTGGTGTGCATCGTGCTGAAGACCTGGTGCCCGGTGATCGCCGCGTCGGCCGCCATCTTGGCCGTCTCGAGGTCGCGGATCTCGCCCACCATGATGACGTCGGGGTCGGCGCGCACGAGGGCGCGCAACGCCTGCGCGAAGGTGAGGCCGATGCCGGGCCGCACCTCGGTCTGCACGACGCCCTCGACCTTGCGCTCGATCGGGTCTTCGACCGTGTAGAGCTTGCGCTCGGATGACTTGACGAGCTCGAGCGTCGTGTAGAGCGTCGTCGACTTGCCGCAGCCCGTGGGCCCGACGATGGCGATGCCGCCCTCGGGCGCCTTCAGCGCCTGCTCGTAGCGCTCGAGGCTCGGCCCCGCGAGGCCGAGGTCGCCGAGGGTCGGCGGGAGCGGCGCCACCTCGAGGATGCGGATCGTCAGGTGCTCCCCGTAGAGGCTGGGGATGCTGGCCAGACGCAGGTCGGCGGTCTCGCCGCCGGCCAGCTCGAAGCTGGTGCGGCCGTCCTGCGGCAGGCGACGCTCGGCGATGTTCATGCCGCCCATGATCTTGAGCCTGCTGATGATGCCGGCCTGCGTCTCCTTGGGCAGCGTGCGCAGGTCGTGCAGCACGCCGTCGATGCGACAGCGTACGTGCAGGCTGTCCTCGCGCGGCTCGATGTGGATGTCGGAGGCGGCCATGCCGGTCGCGTCGGCGAGGAGGGTGTCGACGATCTCGATGATGGAGGCGTCGACGGCCTCGGGGCCGCCCGGCTCGTCGCCCGCCTCTTCGCCCGCCTCCCTGAGTTTGCCGCGTGAGCTGAAGTGGACGGCGAGCGCGTCGTCGAACGCGCTCTCGCTGCAGATGACCGGCACGACGCGGCGCTTGGTGCGCATGCCGACCTCGTCGATGGAGATGACGTCGAGGGGGTTCGTCATCGCGAGGACGAGGGCGCCGCCGTCGTCGATGCGCAGGGGCATGAGCCGGTGACGGACGATGAAGTCGCGCGAGAGGAGGGCCATGGCCGCGGGCTCCGGCGCCGTGGCCGTGAGGTCGACGACGCCGATGCGCATCTGGCCGGCGAGGGCGGCGACGATGTCGTCCTCGCCGACGAGGCCCTCGCGCACGAGCACCTCGCCGAGGCGGCCGCCCTCGCGCCGCTGGCGCTCGAGGGCGCGCTCGAGCTGCTCGCGCCCCACGAGACCGCTGGCCGCGAGCATGGCGCCGAGCCTGAGGCGACCGGCGGCGCGGTGGGCGCGACTCGCGACGAGATGGTCGACGGTGGTGCGCAGCTCGTCGAGCGCCAGCGGCTTGAAGAGCAGCTCGGTGGCGCCCAGCCGCCGCACACGGTCGACCGTGGCCGCCTCGGCGGGGCCGGAGAGGGCGATCGTGGGGACGCCGTGCAGCTCGGGGGCGTTGCGCAGCTGCCGCAGCACCTCGAAACCGTCGATGACGTCGAGCTGGAGGTCGAGGAGGACGGCGCTCGGGCGCAGTTCCTTGAGCGCCGTCAGCGTCGCGGGCTCGCCGACGTACGTCTTCACGTCGTACCCGTCGGCGAACCGGCGGGCGATCTCGCCGCGCAGGGTGTCGTCGTCCTCGATCACGGCGAGGACCTTCACGGTGTCGGTCGTCACGGGTGCCCCTCTCTCGTCGCCCGTCACATCATAAGAGATGCCGGACGTCGTGGCGGCCTCGGCGCGGCGGTGTGGGTCGACGATGCGTTTGGCGATCGTGTGCGGGGTCACGGGTGACGCCGCGCGCGGCGAAGACCCGCGGGGTCGCAGGTCGGTGTTGGGGGGGCGATCGCGCGCTGCGCGCCGACGCGTGCGGCGACGGCGCGTGCGGCGACGGCGCGCCCCGTGCCCTGCGACGACGCGGCTCGCGCCGACGCGCGCTGAGACGCCGCGCGGGCGGGGCGTCCGGCGATGAAGGGGAGTGTGCCGGGCCGGCGGGGGCCTTCACGCGGATGCGGGCTGTCCGGTGTCTGTCGAAGGAGACCGGCCCGGCAGAGAGAGAGGATACGGAATGCCGGGCGGGTGCCCGGTGAGTTGTCCCCTGGTCTCAGGGTTGGTATCGGCAGCGGAGGGGGCCCCATGAGGGTGTGCGGCGTCAACGCGTAGCCCCTCCGAGCAACGCTCATCAGCGGCGGCGGGCGGCGTGCCCGTCGTGCGGCCGCGGCAGGCAGAGAGCCCACCGCCGCGGCTGCTGCTGCTATACTGCGCGCCACCCGTCCGCGAGGTCGCACCACGTTCGACAAGGTCCTCATCGCCAACCGCGGCGAGATCGCCATCCGCGTGATCCGCGCCTGTCGCGAGCTCGGAGTCGGCACGGTCGCCGTGTACTCCGAGGCCGACGCCGACTGCCTGCACGTGCGCTACGCCGACGAGGCGGTCTGCATCGGGCCGCCGCCGGCCACGCGGTCCTACCTGGTCAAGCCGGCCCTCATCCAGGCCGCCCTTCAGACCGGCGCCCAGGCGATCCACCCGGGGTACGGCTTCCTTGCCGAGAACGCCGAGTTCAGCGGCCTCTGCGCGCAGCAGGGCCTCAAGTTCATCGGTCCCGGCCCCGAGTCGATCGCCCTCATGGGCGACAAGGCCTCGGCGCGCACCACGATGACCGCGGCCGGCGTCCCGGTCACCCCGGGGTCGAAGGGCGTGATCGCCGACGCCGTCGAGGCCGAGCTCGTGGCGAAGCAGATCGGCCTGCCGGTCATGGTCAAGGCCGCGGCCGGCGGCGGGGGCAAGGGCATCCGCATCGTCAAGGACGCCTCTGAGGTGGCGGGCGCCGTGCGCCAGGCGCAGGCCGAGGCCGAGGCCGCGTTCGGTGACGGCTCGGTCTACGTCGAGAAGTACCTCGAGGCGCCGCGCCACATCGAGATCCAGGTGCTCGCCGACGGGCAGGGCCACGGCGTGCACCTCGGCGAGCGCGACTGCTCGATCCAGCGGCGCCACCAGAAGCTCATCGAAGAGGCGCCCTCCCCGGCCGTCGATCCGCTGCTGCGCTCCGAGATGGGGCACGCCGCGGTGGCCGCCGCCGTGGCCGCGGGCTACGAGGGGGCCGGTACCGTCGAGTTCCTCCTCGACCCCGCGGGCGACTTCTACTTCATGGAGATGAACACCCGCGTGCAGGTCGAGCACTGCGTGACCGAGATGGTGAGCGGCGTCGATATCGTCAAGACGGGTATCCGCATCGCCGCCGGCGAGGGCCTGCCGCTCCGCCAGGAGGAGGTCGAGCTCGAGGGCCACGCGATCGAGTTCCGCATCAACGCCGAAGACCCCGAGGCCGAATTCATGCCGTCACCGGGCACGGTGACGAAGTGGGTCGCACCCGGTGGACCCTGGGTGCGCCTCGACTCGCACGTCTACCAGGGCTACATGGTGCCGCCGTTCTACGACAGCCTGCTCGGCAAGCTCGTCGTCTGGGGGCGCGACCGTGAGGAGTGTGTCGCCCGCTCGCGCTGGGCGCTCGACCAGTTCCTCGTGGAGGGCCTCCCCACGACGATCCCCTTCCACCGCCGCGTCCTCGACCACCCGTTCTTCATCGCCGGCGACGTCTCGACCCACTTCATCGAAGACCACCTGGGCTGAGGCGCCGGCGACGCATGTCGCGCGTGGCCCCGGTTCGGCGGCCGGGCGCTCCACCTCCCCGCAAACGGGTAAGAAGCGCAGCAGACGCCGGGGCGGCTCCCGCCGCACCCCGCCCCGGCCGCCCGCGGTCGTCAGGAGGAGAGCCCATGGCCATCATCACCGCCGAGGACGCGACCACACTGCGCGCGCTCTTCGAGGAGCAGCTCAAGAGCGACGTCACGCTTGTCCACTACACCCAGCGCGAGAGCAAGATCTACGTGCCCGGCGTCGTCCCGTGCGCGGCCTGTCGAGATACCAAGGAGCTCCTCGAGGAGCTCGTCGAGCTCAGCGACCGACTCCACCTCGAGACCCACGACTTCGTCGCCGACGCCGACGCGGCCGCGGCCGCCGGCGTCGACAAGATCCCGGCGACGGTGGTGCGCGGTCGCGACGGCGGCGAGCGGGTGCGCTTCTACGGCGCCCCGGCAGGCTACGAGTTCACCAGCCTGCTCGAGGACATCCTCGACGTCGGCGACGGCGGCCCATCGCTGCCCGGGCCCGTGGCCACGGCCCTCGAAGAGGTCGACCAGCCGGTCCACATCCAGGTCTTCGTCACTCCCACCTGTCCGTACTGCCCGGTCTCGGTGCGGGCCGCGCACGTGCTCGCCCTGGCCAGCCCCCACGTGACCGCCGACATGGTGATCGGGCCCGAGTTCCCCCACGTCGCCCAGCGTTACCAGGTCATGGCGGTGCCGAAGACGGTGATCAACGACACCCACCACTTCGAGGGTGCGCTGCCGGTCGAGGACGTCATGGGCGCCGTGCTGCACGCCATCGGCAAGGAGACCGAGCAGCTGCCGGAGGAGTGAGACGCCGGCCGCCTCAGCGGCTCACCAGTCGGCTCCGCGGCTCACCAGTCGGCTCGGCGGTCGGCTCAGCGGCTTGCGGTCCACCGCGACGGGGCTCAGTCGCCGGCGCTCGTCGCCGCGGTCTCGGCGCGGATGCCGAAGCCGGCGGCCGTGACGCCGCCGCCTACGTCGGCCGCCGCCGCTTCGAGGAGGGCGCCGACCGTCGCCGCGTCGGGCCCGCGTGCCGACAGGGTGATGCGGATCGCCGGTGCCGAGCCGATGACCTTGGCCCGTGACTTGACGTAGACGGCGGGGTGCGCCGCCGCGGCGGCGCGAAGCACGTCGGCGATCGCCGACTCGTCCTGGAGCTCGACGACCAGGGCGCGCTCCTCGTAGTGAGCGACGCCGAAGAGGCGCGCGAAGAGCTCGGCGAGCGAGTCGCGGACGATGGCCCGCAGCTCGCCGGGCACCCCCGGGAGCGAGACGATGGTCGTGTCGTCGACCTCGAGTACGACGCCGGGGGCGCCGCCTATCGGGTTGTCGGCCGGCTCGGCACCCGCGGGCAGGCGGGCCATCTTGCGGCGCGCCTCGTTCAACCCCGCGAACGGCACGTCGCCCCGGGCGTGGAACTCGGCGTACCGCTCCGCCACCATGCGCTCGGCCTCGGCGTGCAGCCCGAGCGCACGACCGGTGCCGAGGGCGACGCCCTCGAGGGTGCGGTCGTCGTCGGTGGGGCCGAGCCCGCCGACGGTGAAGAGCAACGCGGGGCGGCGAGCGAGCGCCGCGCGGATCTCGTGCGCGATCGTCTCGACGTCGTCGCGCACCGTCGTGGTGCGGCTCACGCGCCCGCCGAGCCCGGTGACCAGCACGCAGAGCTCGTGCGTGTTGGTGTCGAGGACGTCGCCGTTGAGCACTTCGTCGCCGGCGGCGAGGATCTCGACGGCCGGCGCCGCGGCGTTTGGGAGGATGGGCCGCTCGGGCATGGGGGAAGTATACTCACCGCGCCGCGCGGGGGAGCCTCGCGGAGGCGCTACGTCAGGGGCGGACCGGGGACATCGAGGCCATGAGACCGATCGCGATCCTCCAGCACGAAGACGACGACCCGCCGGGCAGCATCGCCGTCGCGTTGCGCGAACTCGGCGTGCCGTTCGAAGTGCGCCTCCTGCACGCCGGCGATCCGCTGCCGGTGTGGCCGGACGAGACCGGCGGCGTCATCTCCATGGGCGGTGCGATGCACGTCACCCAGGAGCGTGAGTACCCCTTCCTCGCCGCCGAGAAGCGGCTCGTGCGTCGCATCCACCACGAGGGCGGGCCGGTCTGGGGTGTCTGCCTCGGCGCGCAGATCCTGACCGAGGCCGTCGGTGGCTCGGTGTACAGACGCCGCCGGCCCGAGGTCGGCTGGGTCGAGATCGAGAAGCTCATCGACGACCCGCTGCTCCACAGGATCAGCTCGCCGTTCGTCGCCTTCAACTGGCACGAGTACTCGTTCACGCTCCCGTCGACCGCGCACGCCGTCGCCGAGCGCCGGGACGGGCTGCAGGTCTACCGCGCCGGCGGGCGCTCGTGGGCGACGCAGTTCCACCCCGAGGTCGACGCCGCGATGGCGCCGCACTGGGTCGAGGACGCGGTGAAGGAGCAGAAGCACCTGGGGCCGGAGTTCGCCGCGCAACTGCAGGCCGACACCGACCGGTACCTGCCCGGCTACCCGGCGTTCTGCGCGAAGCTGACCGAGAACTTCGTCCGCGCCGCGGGCCTGCTGCCCTCGGGCGGGGGAGGCGACGGGGCGGGCCGCGCCC
>DATHSP010000148.1:0-14354 GCA_035464075.1 Thermoleophilia bacterium
CTCGTCGCGTCGGCGCCTCATCGTGCGGCCGCGGCCTCGCCGCCGCCGCGCCGCGGGGGCTCCGTCACGGCGCGGCGGCAGCGGCGGGCTCCTCTTCGGGCGCCCGCCGCATCGCCGGCGCCGTCCCGAGGACCGACCCGAGCAGGATCAGCGGCAGGCCGACGGCGATGCCCAGCGTGAACGGCTCGGCCAGCAGCCAGACGCCGAGGAGCACGGCGACGAGGGGGTTGATGTAGGTGATGACCGTCGACCGTGCCGGACCGACCTCGTAGATGAGGGCGAAGAAGAGGACGAAGGCGAGCGCCGTGCAGACCAGGGAGAGGGTGGCGACGGCGCCGACGGTCTGCGCCGAGACCGACTCCGGCAGGGTCGCGAGCGCCCACGGCGCGTAGAGGACGCTGGTGATCACGAGCGACGCCGCCACGACGCCGAGGCTCGGCAGATCGGCCAGCCGGCGGCTGATGATCAGCGGGCCGACGGCGTAGCACAGCGCGACGAGCCCGACCTCGGCCATCGCCAGCCCGTCGCGGGCGCCAAAGTCGAGGCCGACGAGGGCGGCGACCCCGGCGAAGCCGACCAGCAGCCCGATGAGCCGCCGCGCGTCGACGTGGTCGAGGACGCCGAACGCTCGGTAGACGATCACGGCGATGAGCGGCACTGAAGCGACGATCAGCCCCGCCATCGAGCTCGACAGGCGCTGCTCGGCGTGCGAGAGCAGGAGCCAGGGGACGGCGAGCTCGACCATCGTGTAGGCGAGGATCCAGCGCCAGTGCGGCCACAGGCCGCGCATCTGGCCGCGACGCAGCGCCAGCGGCAGGAGGACCACGGCCGCCACCGCCGTCCTGAAGAAGACCAGCGCCGGCGGCGAGAGCTCCTCCACGGCGACCCGGATGAGCAGGTAGGGGATGCCCCAGATCACGCAGAGGGCGATGAAGAGCGCCCATCCCTTGCGCGACACGGGCGTGACCTCCTCGGGGTGCGGCGTACGGCGACGAGGCCAGTCTATGTGTTGTACGGAGGCCGCGGCGACCGTCGCGCGCCGCGCCCCTGACTCGTCCCTTCCGCCCGCCGCAGCCCGCGCCCCTGACTCGTCCCTTCCGCCCGCCGCAGCCCACGCCCCGGGCTCATCCCTTCTGTGCGCCGCGGCTCGCTCGGCAGTGGTAGAGGAATCGCGCACACGCGCGTTGTACTCGGTAGCGCGCGGCCGATCGGAGCGGCCGCCTTGGACGAAAGGGGGCACGAATGCGACGCGCGCGCACCGGCGCGGGGGCCGTCGCCGTTCTCTTCCTGCTCGCGCCGCTTCTGTTGACGGGTGTCGCGGGAGCCGCCGACGACAGCTATGCCGGCACCTACAAGGGCTGGGGCGAAGGCACGGGCAAGGGGGGCGGCAAGGCGACGTCCGCGGTCACGATCTGGGTCCAGGACCTGGGCGAAACGGTACGCTTCACGATCAAGGCCGCCCGCCTGGGCGTCGCCTTCGACTTCGAGGGGCCGGAGCAGCGGCAGGGCGACGACACCGTCACGGTACCGGTCAACGTCAAGAGGATGGGCATCAGGGCCAAGGGCACCATCACGCTCGAGCGTGATGGTGACGACTGGATCCTCTCGGGCAGCGGCAAGGGCAAGGTGCTGACCTACGAGGGCACCGGCACCGTCCTCGCCGTACGTACCGCGACCGGCGTCAAGGTCCCCGGGGTCGCCGATCAGATCACCGGCGGGCTGGAGGCGCTCTTCGGTGGGCCGCCCGCAGCGGAAGAGGCGCCGCCCGAGGCGACGAAGGGCGACACGTTGCAGCCGCCGGAGCCGCCGGCGCAGGTGGAGGAGGTCGAGCCGGCGTCCGCGCTGGCCGCGGCCGAAGCCGCGCCGCCGATGCCCGAAGACGACAAGTGGGTGGTGGCGATGGTGCTCATCATCGTCCTCCTCTCCGTAACCGGCCTTTGGGTCTTCATCTGAGGGGTGCCGTCATGGATGACTTCATCACCATCTATTACTGGGCGCGCCTCGCGGTCCTCGTCCTGGCGACGGCCTTCGCCCTGGTCTCCGCGATCCGCATGACCGCGCGTCGACCGTTGCGGCCGTGGCGGGAGATCGTGGTCGCCGCTCTCGTCGTGGCGGCGTTCGTCGCGCTCTCGGTGATCCCCGGCGTGTACTACGGCGTCGTCTGGGCCGCCGTGCTGGTCGTCCTCGGCCTCGCCGCCGGCTACGTCGCCAACCGCGGCCGGCGTGCGACGCGCGAGGCGGGGCGAGTCCAGCTGCGGCGCTCGCCGCTCGTCCCGTGGCTGTGGTTCGTGGCCGCGGTGCTCACGTTCTCGACACTGCTGTTCGCCGAGACCTACCTCTTCTCACTCTCGATGCTCCTTCTGGCCTTCGTGATGGGGGCGTTCGTCGGACAGACCATCGCCCTGCTGCGCGTCTCCGCGCCGGGGCCTGCCGGCGACGCCGCCCAGGGCACGGGAGCCGAGCCCAGCCCCGCCTGACACTGGCCGGGCCGTGTGCGGGGCCGCGGACGCCCGGCCCCGCACCGGCCGGTCGTTCTTCGTCGGCACGCGGGTAGACTGCCGAGACAGGACTCGACCGCACGGCGGGCGCCGGCCTTCGCGCGTCGCCGCCGGCGCCCGAAGGAGGCCCCGAATGGACGTACTCGAGACCATCGCCGCACGCTACAGCGTGCGCGGCTACAAGCCCGACCCGGTGCCCGACGACGTGCTCTCCCAGGTCCTCGAGGCGGCGCGGCAGGCGCCGACCGCCGCCAACAGGCAGCCCTTCCGCCTGATCGTGATCCACACCGTGGGCAGGGAGGAGGAGCTGGCGCGCATCTACGGGCGGGGCTGGTTCACCCAGGCGCCGCTGGTCGTCGGTGTCGTCGCCGTCCCCGCTGAGGCGTGGCGGCGTATGGACGACAAGCCGTACGACGAGGTCGACGCGACGATCGTCATGGACCACCTGATCCTGGCGGCGACGGGTCTGGGTCTCGGCACCTGCTGGATCGCGGCCTTCGACCCGGCCGCGGCGCGCGAAGTGCTCGGGCTTCCCGATGAGGTCGAGCCCATCGCCTTCACGCCGCTCGGCTACCCCGACAAGGCCCAGGCGAAGACCGACCGCCGGCCGCTCGACGAGCTCGTCAAGTACGAACGCTGGTGAACGGTCTGTCGGGGCGGCCCGGCCGGCAGTCACCGTCGGGGCGGCCCGCCCGGCAGCCACCGGCGGCGCGGCCCGGCCGGCCGACGCCGGGCGAGCACCTGACCTTCGCGCTGGCGGCCGCCGTCGTCCTCGCCCACACCCTCGTCGCCGCCTTCATCGCGCTCGAGCCGGGCGTGGGGCGCGCCGCGCACGCGTGGGGGGCGTTCGCGGTGTCCGCCGTACTGGTCGTCGCGGTCTGGCTCTACCCGCGGGCGCGCGCCGGCCTGCGCGCCTCGGTCGCCGCGCTCCTCGGCGTCCTCGCACTGGCGGGCGGCGCCGTCTTCCTCAGCGACGCCCTCTCCGGTGGTCCCTCCGGGGACGACTGGACCGGTGTGCTGCTGCTCCCCGCCGGCGCCGTCCTCGTGGGTCTCGGCGTCGTCGTCGCGTGGCGCTCGCGCAAGCCCACCGGCCACCGCTGGCTTCGCCGGGCGCTCATCGCCGTGGCGGCGCTCCTCGCCGTCTACTGGGTCGTGCTGCCCATCACCCTCGCCGTGATCGCCACCGAGCGGCCGCGCACGCCGGTGGAGGAGGCCGACCTGGGTCGTCCGCACGAGGACGTCACCCTGCGGACGGCCGACGGTCTTGACCTCGCGGCCTGGTACGTGCCCTCGCAGAACGGCGCGGCCGTCGTCCTGATCCCGCGTGAAGGGGCGGTCGACGAGGCGCGCATGCTGGTCGGCAACGGTTACGGCGTGCTGCTCGTCGACCCGCGCGGCTACGGCGAGAGCGAGGGCGACCCGAACATGTTCGGCTGGGCGATGCCCAGAGACATCGCCGCCGCGGTCGACTACCTCGAGACGCGCCCCGACGTCGCGGCGGGGCGCGTCGGCGGCCTCGGCCTCTCGGTCGGCGGCGAGATGATGATCCAGGCCGCGGCTGAGGACCCGCGGCTCGCCGCCGTCGTCTCCGAAGGCGCCGGCGTACGTACCTTCAGGGAGACCTTCGTGCGCCGCGGCCCGAACGCCGTCGAGCTCGCCCTGCAGTACCCGCACGAGGTCGTGCTCGCGGCGGCGACCGCGCTCTTCAGCGGGTCGGCGCCGCCGCCGTCGCTGCGCGACCTCGTGGCCGACATCTCGCCGCGGGCCGTCTTCCTCATCTACGGGGAGAACGGCCAGGCGGTGGAGAAGGCCGTCAACCCGCCGTACTACGACGCCGCCGGCGAGCCGAGGGAGATGTGGGAGGTGCCCGGCGCCGGTCACACCGGCGGCTTCGCGGCCCAGCCCAACGAGTACGAGCGCCGCGTCACCGCGTTCTTCGACGAGCACCTGCTCGGGGCGGAGTAGGCGGCCGGGAGGCCGGGGAGGCGCCCCTCACCCACTCCGCCCTTGGCCTCTGCCGCGCGCTCCTGACAGAATGGCACCACCGGTGTCGCAGAGAGGGGGGCTCTTGGTGGACGGCAGGCTTCGGGGCCGTGTGGCCATCGTCACGGGTGGCGCGTCGGGCATCGGCCTGGCCGCGGCCGAGCGGCTCCTCACCGAGGGAGCCGCGGTCGTGATCGCCGACGTCGACGACGCGGCCGGCAAACGGGCGGTGGCCGATCTCGGCGGGCGCGGGCTCGGGCCCGTCGAGATCGTCACCGCCGACGTGTCGCGCGACGACCACGTGCGCCGTCTGGTCGAGCACGTCGCGGCGCGGCACGAGCGCATCGACATCCTCTTCAACAACGCGGGCTTCTACGAACCGGGCGAGATCCACCAGGTGAGCGAGGCCGCCTGGGACCGCCAGCTCGGCGTGAACCTGCGCTCGGTGTACCTGGTCTCGCATCACGTCGTGCCGCACATGCTGGCCCAGGGCGGCGGTGCGATCGTGAACAACGCCTCCGTCGCCGGCCTGGTGGGCGACTACCGGTCGGCGGCCTACTGCGCCAGCAAGGGCGGCGTCGCCCTCCTCACGAAGGCGATGGCGCTGGACTACGCGAAGCGCAACATCCGCGTGAACGCCATCTGCTGCGGCGAGATCGACACCCCCCTGTTCGAGCGCGAGGCGGCGCAGTACGGCATGGGTGTCGACGAGTTCCGTGCGGTGCTCGACGAGGAGCACCCCATCGGCCGCATCGGGCGGCCGCAGGAGGCGGCGGCCGCGGTCGCCTTCCTGGCGAGCGACGACGCGAGCTTCGTCACGGGAGCGCTGCTGCCGGTGGACGGCGGGTACTCGGCCGCCTGACCGCCGCGACGAGGACGGAGCGACGCAGCGACGGCGCGCGGACGCCGGGAGCGCGCGGACGCCGCGAGTGCGCGCACGACGGGGGTGGCGCACGACGGGGGTGGCGCACGACGGGGGTGGCGGACGACGGGCGTGCGTGGACGACGGGCGTGCGCGGGCGGCAACGTGGATGATCCGGGACGTCGGCGACGAGTCCGCAAGGACGGCGCCGACGAGCCCGTGACGACGACGAGGAGGAGCGTGGCTATGCGCGGCCTGGCGGGCAAGACAGCCCTGGTGACCGGAGGGTCCTCCGGACTGGGGGAGGCGGTGGTCCTCCGGCTGGCCGAGGAGGGCGTGAGCGTCGGCGTCGCGGGACGCGACGAAGGGAAGGCACGCGCCGTGGCCGAGCGCGCCATGGCCCTCGGTCGTGACGCCGGGCCCGATGGCCGTTTTTCCGTCCTGGTGGGCGACGTGAGCGCGGTCGCCGACTGCGAGCGCCTGGTCGGCGAGGCCGTCGCCGCGCTCGGCCACCTCGACCTGCTCGTCAACTCGGCCGGCGTGTGGCTCGAGAAGTCCATCCTCGACACCAGCGAGGAGGACTGGGAGTGGTGCATCGGCACCTGTCTCAAGGGCACGTACTTCATGTGCAAGGCGGCACTGGCGCACATGGTGCCGCGCGGCCGCGGGGTCATCGTCAACATCGCCAGCGACTCCGGCATCCACGGCGAACCCGGGGCCGCGGTGTACTCGGCGGCCAAGGCGGGGGTCATCATGATGACCCGCGCCCTCGCCATCGACCACGGCCCCGACGGGATCCGCGTCTGCAGCGTCTCGCCGGCGATCTTCGACACCCCGATGCTCGCCAAGGCGATCGCCGACGCGCCGGACCCGGAGGCCTACGCGGCCGTGCAGGACGAGGGCTACCCGCTCGGCCGCATCGGCCGGCCGGAGGAGCTCGCCGCCGTCGTCGCCTTCCTCGCCAGCGAGGACGCCGGCTTCGTCACCGGCCGCACCTGGGTGGTCGACGGGGGCGTGACGGCCTGAACGAGGGGTCAGCGCACGCGGCGGGCTCTCGCGCGGTCATCGACTCCGGCCCGCCCGCCGACTGCGGCCCGGCGCCGGCCGGCATTTCTCGTCGTTGACACCCCCGGCCCCTGTGATAGAGCTTGAAGGAAGTACGTATCCGTGCTTTCGCCGGGGGAGGGGACATGAACGCACCGAGAACATCCAGCCAGGCGGCCCAGCGCGCACAGCGAGCGTGGCTCAGGCTGTTAGCCGTGGTCCTTGCCGTCCTCGCCTTGGCGCTGGGCGGCGGTCTGCTTGCCGCCTGCGGTGGCGAGGACGAAGGCGACGAGGGCACGGACGCCACCGGCGTCGAGCTGCAGACCACGACACCGCCGGCCGACGGCCTGGTGGACGAGATCACCTGGAACCTCGGGTTCGGCGAGCCGACGACGATCGATCCGCACAAGGCGGGGGACTACGGGCCTTGCTTCGTGGCTTCCCAGCTGCACGACACGCTGGTGCGCTACACACCGGATTGGGAGCTCGGTCCCGGCATCGCCGAGTCGTGGGAGCAGGTCGACGACCTGACCCTCGTCTACACCATCCGTCAGGACGCCAAGTTCTGGGACGGCAGTCAGGTGACGGCCGACGACGTCCTCTTCAGTCTCGAGCGCAGCGCGGACTGGGACACCGGCTCGATCTGGGCCGACTTCTTCGCCAACGTGGAGAGCATGGAGAAGACGGGCCCGTGGGAGGTCACGGTCCGGTTCAGCGTGCCGGACGAGCTCTTCAACAAGGAGATGGCCACAAGCGGCGGCGGCGGGATCGTCAAGAAGGACTACGTGGAGGAGGTCGGCCACGAGGCGTACGGCGCCGGCACCACCGTCATGGGTAGCGGCCCGTACAAGGTCGTCGAGTGGAGGCCGGGCGACCAGATCACCCTCGAGGCGAACCCCGACTACTGGGACCCGAACCTCGTCCCCAAGGTCGCCAAGGTCAACCTGACCTTCATCAGCGAGACCAGCACCATCACGAGCGCCATCCTCTCGGGCGAGATCGACGGGTCGTACGAGGTCCCGGCGACCAGCGTGCCGGCGCTCGAGGGAGCCCCCGGCACGGTCTACTTCGGTCCGAGCCTCACCGCGGTGAGCGTGATGGCCGCGCAAGCGGACGGTCTCGCAGGCGATCCGGACGTACGCAAGGCGCTCTCCATGGCCATCGACCGCCAGTCCATCGTCGACACCGTCTTCAACGGCCACGCCGTCATCAACAAGACCCTCACGCCGCCCTCGGCTTGGGATCCCGAAGCCATCGACATCTACGAGGCCGCCTACGCCGAGATCCCCGGGGACGAGCCTGACATCGAGGGGGCGAAGGCGCTGCTCGAGGGCAAGGAGGGCCTCGACCAGCCGCTGGTGATGGCGATGGCCGCCGGCGACGAACCGGAACTGCGCGTCTCGAGCATCGTCCAGCAGGCGGCCAAGGACATCGGGCTCACCATCGAGCTCAAGCCACTGCAAGCGATGGACATGGCCAACGTGTTCTACGTGCCCGAGTACCGCGAGGGCCTCGACCTCGTGATGACCTGGGGGTGGCTCGACATCCCCGACCCCCTCGACTACACGGTGCTGAGCGTCATGGAGACCAGCTACTTCAACTGGACCGGCTACAGCAACCCTGAGATGGAAGCGCTCCTCAACGAAGCTCGTCAGACCTTCGACCCGGCGACGCGGGCCGGACTGGTGGTCGAGGCGCAGGAGATGTACACGGCGGACACCGTGGTCATCCCGCTGGTGAACCCGCACCAGTTCCTCTACATGAGCGACCGCATCAGCGGCGCGCCCTGCTCCTTCGCCTACATGTGGATTCCGGGTCTGGCCATGATCGGGGGGACCGAGTGACGCGGGCGAGTCGTCGCTACGGAGCGGATGCGCGCTGACGTGTCGGGCTGGGGCGGCTGAGTGGCGCTGTTCATTCTCAAGCGCCTGGCCGCCCTCATCCTGACCCTGCTCGTCGCGAGCTTCCTGATCTACGGGTCGCTGTATCTCGCGCCCGGAGACCCCGCGACCCAGCTCGCGGGCGGGCGGGCTACGCCCGAGGTCCTCGAGCAGATCCGCGAGCGGTACCAGCTGGACGACCCGTTTCTGACGCGGTACTGGGGCTGGTTGACCGGCGTTCTGCAAGGCGACCTCGGGCAGTCGTTCGTCTACCGGCAGGACGTCTCCAGCCTGCTGGCGCCGCGGGTCGGCAACACGGTCTTTCTCGTGGTCTACGCGGCCGTCCTGATCCTCGGCGTCGGCATCCCGCTGGGGCTGTCGTCGGCGCTCCGCCGCCGGCTCGGCTCCGCGGTGACGGTGGTGACGGCGATCGGCATGGCCACCCCAGCCTTCGTCGCCGCCATCGTGCTCATCACGGTCTTCGCCGTCGGTCTCGGCTGGTTCCCCGTGTTCGGGCCGGGGGAGGGGTTCGTCGACCGACTCTGGCACCTGACCCTGCCGGCCATCGCGCTCGCTGTCTCGTGGGTCGCCTACAGCACGCAGGTCACGAAGGCATCGGTGCGTGAGGAGCTCGGCCGCGAGCACGTCGAGACGGCGAGGAGCCGGGGCATCCCCTGGTCGCGGATCGTGCGCCGCCACATCTTCCGCAACGCCCTCATCCCTATCACCACGGTGGCCGGCCTCACGGTGGCGGGTCTGATCGCGGGGGCGGTGGTCGTCGAGCAGGCGTTCGGCCTGAACGGGCTGGGGTCGTTCCTCGTCCAGGCGGCCTCGCAGAAGGACTTCGCCGTCGTCCAGGCCATCTCGCTGCTGCTCGTGAGCACGTTCGTCATCGCCAATGCCGTCGTCGACCTCCTCAACGGGGTCCTCGATCCGCGGCTGCGGCTGAAGGGCTCCTCCTGACGTGGCGACCGAGCTGACGGCTCCGGCGGTGACCCGGCGGCGGGGCGCGCGCGCCCGCCGGGTCGACTGGATCGCCGTGGGCTGCACGGCCGTGATCGTCCTCGTGGTCCTGGTCGCGTTGCTCGCGCCGTGGATCGCCCCGCACGACCCGAACCAGGTGGACGTCGTGCGCGCCTACGAGGGGCCTTCGAGCGAGCACCCGCTGGGCACCGACTCGCTCGGGCGCGACCTGCTCTCGCGGCTCATGTACGGGGCCCGCCTCAGCCTCATCGGGCCGGCGCTGATCGTCGTCATCGCCACCGTGGCGGGGACCGCGGTCGCGATCGCCGCCGCCTGGCTCGGGGGGTGGTTCGACGCCGTCGCCTCCCGGGTGCTCGACATCCTCTTCGCCTTCCCGGGGATCATCTTCGCCGTGCTGGCCGTGGCGCTCTTCGGTCCCGGGCTGGTGGCCCCGGTGATCGCCCTCTCGATCGCCTACCTGCCCTACGACGGGCGCATCCTGCGCAGCGTCGCCATGCGCGAACGCCAGCTGCCCTACATCTCCGCCTGCTACGTGGCCGGCCTGCCGACGCGGAGGATCACCCTCCGCCACCTGTTGCCCAACATCATGCCCTTCGTGCTCGTGCAGGCGACGCTCTCCTTCGGCTACGCGCTCGTCGACCTCGCCGCGGTGTCCTACCTCGGCCTCGGTGTGGCCCCGCCGACCGCGGAGTGGGGCCTGATGGTGGCCAACGGGCAGGCCTCGATCCTGACGGGGCATCCGCAGGAGTCTCTCTACGCCGGCCTCCTGATCGTGGCCACGGTGGTCGCCTTCAACCTGCTCGGCGACCGTCTCGCCCTGCGCTTCGCGGTGAAGGCCCAGTGAGCGCGCCGGTCGAGACCGGCCCGGTGAGGTCGACGCGCGGGAACGGCGCGACGAGCGTTCTGCTCGCGATCGACGAGCTGCACGTCGAGCTCCCCGTCGGCGAGGAGATGCGCCCGGTCATCCACGAGGCCACTCTGTCGCTCGCCGTCGGCGAGGCACTGGGGCTCGTGGGCGAGTCGGGCGCCGGCAAGTCGATGACCGCGCGGGCGATCATGCGGCTCCTGCCCGAGGGGGCGAGCACGCGCGGCAGCATCCGGTTCGACGGTGCCGACGTGCTCGCCTTCGGCAAGGACGCGCTGCGCCGCTTCAGGGCGTCGGACGCGGCGATGATCTTCCAGGACCCGACCACGCACATCAATCCCGTGCGCAAGATCGGGGACTTCCTCACCGAGGCGCTGGTGACGAACAACGGCGTCGACCCTCGCGAGGCGGCGCGCGTCGTCGTCGGCTTCCTCCAGGACGTCGGCATCGACGACGCCGAGCGCCGCCTTGACCAGTTCCCGCACGAGCTCTCCGGCGGCTTGCTCCAACGAGTCATGATCGCCGCCGCCCTCGCCATCGAGCCGCGCCTGCTGCTCGCCGACGAGCCCACCACGGCGCTCGACGTCACGACGCAGGCCGAGGTCATGGCGATCCTCGACGAGCAGCGCCACCAGCGCGGGCTGAGCCTGCTCTTCGTCACCCACGACCTCGAGCTCGCGGCGGCGGTCTGCGACCGCATCGCCGTGATGTACGCCGGCTTCCTCGTCGAGGACCACTCGGCGGCCACGCTCCACGAGAGCGTCCTGCACCCGTACACCGCCGGGCTCCTCGCCTCGCGGCCCAGCCCGACCGAGCGCGCCCGCCGCCTGACGGCGATCCCGGGCCGTCCGCTCTCGGCCTTCGAGGTCGAGCAGGGGTGCCCGTTCGCTTCACGCTGCACATTCGTCGAGGACCGCTGTCGCGACGAGCTTCCGGCGATGCGCGATGTCGGCGGCGGCCGCGTGCGCTGTCACCGCGCCGAGGAGCTCCGCGGGCGGCTCAGCGCTCTCGAAGGGGGCGCGAAGCATGGCTGAGCCGGCCATCGAGGTCGAGGGACTGACCAAGGTCTTCGGCGGGCGCCGCGGGGCCGGGGTGGTCGCCGTCGAGGACGTCTCGTTCGCCGTCGCCCCGGGCGGCTCACTGGCGATCGTCGGGGAGTCCGGGTCGGGCAAGACGACGACGGCGCGCATGATCATCGGCCTGGAGGAGCCGACCTCCGGCCGCATCAGGGTCGGCGGCCGCGAGCGCCGGCACGGCCGCGCCGGCTCGCGCGCGCGGCGGCGCCTGGGGCGCGAGATCCAGATCGTCTTCCAGGACCCCTCGTCCTCGCTCGACCCGCGCCAGCGCGTGCGCGAGTGCCTGGACGAGATCGTGCGTCTGCACTTCGACCTGGACGGCGCTGCCCGAGAGGCGCGGGTCCTCGAGCTGCTGCATCAGGTCGGGCTCGACGAGCGCCACGCCGGCGTCTACCCGCGCGGGATGTCCGGCGGGCAGCAGCAGCGCGTCGCGATCGCCCGCGCCTTGGCCTCCCGGCCGGAGGTGCTGATCCTCGACGAGGCCGTGGCCTCGCTCGACGTCTCGGTCCAGGCCCAGGTCCTGAACCTCCTCGCCGACATCCGCGCGCAGACCGGCGTGACCTACCTCTTCATCTCCCACGACCTCGCGGTCGTGCGGCAGGTCAGCGAGGAGGTCATCGTGATGCGGCGCGGGCGCATCGTCGAGGCCGGCCCTACCGACCGGGTGCTGGACGACCCGCAGCATCCCTACACGCAGGCGCTCCTCTCGGCCGTCCCTCGCCGGGGGTGGAAGCCGCGGCGGTCGCTGGCCGCTGGGGCGAGCGGCGCCGCCGTCGCACCGCCACACGAGGAGGCATGATGTCGTTCCCGATCGAGGTGCTGCATCCCGCGCCGCTCGACCCGCGGGCTGAGCAGACGATGGTCCCCATGCGCGACGGCGTGCGCCTGGCCACCGACGTCTACCTGCCCGATGGCCACGGCCGCGTCCCCGCCGTCCTCGTGCGCCTGCCCTACGACAAGTGCGGCCGCTACACCTTCATGCCGCAGTGCGCGCCCTTCTTCACCGAGCGCGGCTACGCCTTCGTGGTCCAGGACGTGCGCGGCAAGTACCGCTCCGAGGGCGAGACCATGCCCTTCACGCACGAGGTCGAAGACGGCTACGACACCCTCGAGTGGATCGTCACCCAGCCTTGGTGCGACGGCCTCGTCGGCATGTTCGGCGACTCCTACTACGGCTACACGCAGTGGGCGGCCGTCGCCAGCGGCCACCCGGCCCTCAAGGCGATCGTGCCGCGCGTGACGAGCGCCGACCTGAGGGTGCTGACCGAGTGGTGGGGCGACAGCGTCGTACCACTCTACGGCGCTGACTATCTGACCCACTACTGGACCGACCCCCTGATCTACTTCTTCGAGGCTGACTACGCGCACCGGCCACTCGCCGAGGCCTATGACCCAGGCCTCGCCGCCATCGGCGCGCGCTCCGCCGCCTTCGACCGCATGCTGCGCGTCGACGCTCCTGGGGGCTTCGCCTCTTACCCGTCGGGGCACCCCTTCGACAGGCTGAGGGTGCCCGTGCTGCACTCGGTCGGCTGGTTCGACAACATCCTCCCGTACTCGATGGTCGACTACACGGAGCTGCGCGCCCGACCTGAGGTCGCCGACCTGCAGTACCTGAACGCCGACGCGACCGATCACGAGAACTACCACCTGCGCGAGGTGCCGGTGGGGCCCGAGGACGACCACGACACGAACGAGACCGCGCTGGCCCGGATGCTGCCGGTCTATCTGGGGCCGGGCCTGGACTTCTACGACGTCTTCCTCAAGGGACGGGGAGACGCGGCGAGCGTCCCGAGAGCGGCATGGTTCCTCGGCCACGACGACTGGCGCACGTCTTCGACCTGGCCGCCGCCGGGCACGCGCGAGCTGCGCCTCTACCTGGGCGGCGCCGGCCGCGCTGCCGCAGATCCCGACGGAGGGGTCCTCACGCCGGCGGCCGACGCTGCCCGAGAGACCGCCCGCTGGGTCCACGACCCCGAGGACCTCGTGCCCTCCACCCCGGAGAACCCCTTCGCCTTCCTGCTCTACTGGCCCGACGAGGCTGAGGTCCAAGGGCGCGACGACGTGCTGACCTTCACCAGCGAGCCGGCCGCCGAGCCTCTCGACCTCGCCGGCCCGGTCACGGCACGGCTCGCCGTGGGCTCGTCCGCCGCCTCGATGCACGTGCACGTCAAGCTCTGCGACGTGTACCCGGACGGCTCGGCGCGGATGCTGCTGCGCGGCGAGCGCCTGGTGCGCGAGCCCGACCCCTCCGTCCCGGTCGAGATCCCCCTGAGCCACACGGGACACCGGCTGCTCCCCGGGCACCGGCTGCGCCTCGCCATCGCCTCGAGCGACTTCCCCCTGTACCTGCCGCACCCCGGCAGCGACAAGAACCCGTGGTACGCGACGAAGGGCGAGAGGAACCAGCAGACCCTGGGGACGGGCGGGTCGGCGCCCTCTCACCTGAGCGTCACCGTGCTCGACGGGGCCTGACGGGGACGGTGTCACGGACGGCAGCGGCGACATGAGCGACGATCTCCCCCGCCTGCGCTTCGCCTTCGAGGCGCGCGTCGACGTGGCGCCGAGCGAGCACGTCGGCAACGGCGACGGCGACGTGCTCGACTTCACCCCCATCACCGGCGGGACGGTGGAGGGCCCGCGCCTTGCCGGCACGGTGGTGCCCGGCGGCGGGGACTGGGCCGTGCGGCGCGGCCCCTGCCTCTACGAGCTCGACGCGCGCTACCTCATCCGCGCCGCGGACGGCGCCCTCATCGACATCGTCAACCGCGGCTTCTACCGCACCGCGACGGCGGAGGCGATGGCGCGCATGGAGGCCGGCGAGGCGCTCGACCCCGCCGAGGTCTACTTCCGTACCTCGCCGGTCTTCCGCACCGACGCCCCGCGGCACCGCTGGCTCGCCGAGACCGTCTTCGTCGGGCTCGCCCGAGACGAGGCCGGGCAGATCTGCATCAGGTTCTACGAGGTGCTGTGAGTCGATGCGCAGGCCGGGCCTCACGTTCGACGCCGCGACGAGTGATGGGTCTGCGTCCCGGGAGGCCGCGGCGACGCGGCGCCTCCGGGCCGCCGCACGACCGACGACCGACAGGAGCGGATGACCATGCACCTTGAAGAGCGCTACGCGCTGCTGGACGTGACCGTCGTCGACGGGCTGGGCGCCCCGCC
>DATHSP010000149.1:0-8915 GCA_035464075.1 Thermoleophilia bacterium
CGCGCACGCTCCCCCCGTACGTGCGCTCGAGCCCGAGGACGGCGAGCACGTCGTCGGCGGCCTCGCAGAGGTGCGCTCCCTGCCTGAGCAGGTGGTGCGGTGCCTCGCTCAGCCGGCGCCCGGCTTCTCCCGGGACGGCGAACACCTCGCGGCTCGCTTCGACGGCGAGCTCGGCCGTGATGCGCGAGCCGCTGCGACGCGACCCTTCAACGACGACCACGGCTTGGCTCAGGCCGGCGATCAGGCGGTTGCGGGCCGGGAAGCGCCACACGGACGGCGGCGTGCCCGGCCAGAACTCGCTGACGAGCAGACCGTGCTCGCGCAACGCCCGAAAAGCCGCCGCGTTGCTGCGCGGGTGCACGATATCGAGGCCACAGCCGAGGACCCCCACGCTCGCCGGTGCGTCAGACGCCCAGTCGCCGGCGGCTTCGAGCGCCGCGAGCTGCGCGCAGACGTCGATGCCGAGCGCGACGCCGCTGACGACGACGACTCCTGCGCGCGCCAAGTCGCCGCCGATCAGGCGCGCCATCTCGCGGCCATACGCCGAGGGGGCTCGCGTGCCGACGACGGCCACCGCCGGCGCCTCGGCCAGGGCGGCGAGACGTCGCGGGGCGTCGTGCCCGGCGACGAACACCGCCGGTGGCGGGTCGAACGTCGTGCGCAGGCGCGGCGGGTAGAGCTCGTCGTCGTAGGTCACGAGCAGCCACCCGTCGCGGGCGCGCGCTGCGGGCGGCTCGAGTGGGGCGGCCAGGGCGCTGATGAAGCGCGAGGACTCCTGCGCCGCCTCGGCGGCCGCGCCGCCGCGCTTCTCGGCCGCCGGGTGCCGGCGTGAGACAGGCCCGCAGGGCCGGCAGCGACGCGTCGAGCGCGGCGTCCAGCGAGCCGAACCGCTTCGCCGCGCGCTGCACCACGCCCGGCCGGCCGGAGGCCACGCGCGCGAGCCAGACGGCGGTCGCCGCGCGGCGCTGACGGTCGCTACCCCTGCCCACGCTCGACCCTGTACGAGAGGGCCTCCGCCACGTGGGACGCCGTGATGCCGGCGGCGCCCTCGAGGTCGGCGATGGTCTGCGCCACCTTGGCCACACGGTCGCAGGCGCGGGCGCTCAGTCGGAGGCGGTCGTAAGCCCGATCGAGCAGCGCCGTGGCGGCGGCGTCGAGCCTGCAGAGGCGCCGTACCTGGGGTGCCGTCATGCCGGCATTGGCCGCGATCGCGCCGCCGAGGCGCGCCCGCTGCCGGCGGCGCGCCTCCTCGACCCGTTGACGGACGGCGGTCGAGCTCTCGCCCCGCCCGGCGAGACGGTGCTCGCGCGGCGGCACGCGGGCGACCTCGAGCCGCAGGTCGATGCGGTCGAGCAGCGGCCCGCTGAGCCGCGAGCGGTACTGCCGCAGGCGATACCCCGGGCACGTGCACTGCCGCTCGCGGTCGCCGAGGAACCCGCACGGGCAGGGGTTCATCGCCGCCACCAGTGTGATACGGGCCGGGTAGGTCACCGAGGTCAGCGCGCGCGAGATCGTCACCTCGCCGTCCTCGAGCGGCTGCCGCAGGGCCTCGAGGGCTGAGAGGCGGAACTCGGGGAACTCGTCGAGGAAGAGGACGCCGAGGTGCGCGAGACTGACCTCGCCCGGCCGCGGGGACGAGCCGCCGCCGACGAGACCCGGCACGGAGACGCTGTGGTGCGGGGCGCGGAACGGCCGCCGCGCGACCAGCGGCACGCGCGAGGGGAGCAGCCCGGCGACGCTGTGCACGCGGGTCACGGCGATCGCCTCGTCGACGGTGAGCGCCGGCATGATGGTCGGCAGGCGCCGGGCGAGCATCGTCTTGCCCGAGCCCGGCGGGCCGACCATGAGCAGGTTGTGACCCCCGGCGGCGGCGATCTCGAGGGCGCGCTTGACGACGGCCTGGCCGGCGACGTCGGCGAAGTCGGTCTCGCCGGCCGCGCCGCCATCGAGCAGCGCACCCACGTCGGGGCGCGCCGCCGCGGCGGCGCCGGACCCGAGAGCCCCGACGGCGTCGCGCAGGCGCTCGACCGGGATCACGCCCACGCCCTGCACCAGCGCCGCCTCGGCCGCGTTGGCCGCCGGCACGAGCACGCGGCCGACCCCGCGCCGCCGCAGGCTCTCGACCACGGCGAGGACGCCGGAGACGGGGCGCACGGCGCCGTCGAGGCCGAGCTCGCCGAGAGCGGCGACCTCTCCCCCGCCGTTACGCCGTGCCTGGCCGGTGGCCAGCAGGAAGGCGAGGGCGATCGGCAGGTCGAACCCCGGACCCTCCTTGCGGAGGTCGGCCGGCGCCAGGTTGACGGTGATGCGCCGCGAGGGGAACTCGAAGCCACTGTTGACGATCGCCGCCCTTACCCGCTCGCGGCTCTCCTGCACCGCCGCGTCGGGCAGGCCGACGATGCTGAACGCCGGCGCCGCGGCGACGACGTCGGCCTCGACCTCGACGGCGTGGCCCTCGAGGCCGAAGAGGGTCTCACTGGTGATGCGCGCGAGCATCTCGTCACCCGTCACAGGTGAAAGCGGCCGGCAGGTGGCGGACCGCCGCGGGAAGGGGCGCCGCGTCGACGGCGACGATGTCGAAACGCACCTCACCGACACCGCGCAGGGCCCACGGTCGCGCCGCCATCCAGAGCTCGGCGAGACGTGCCACCTGGCGCCGCTTGTGCCACGAGACCGCGTCTTCGGGCGCGCCGCAGCGGGCGGAGCGGCGCGCCTTGACCTCGACGAAGGCGAGCACGGAGCCGCGGCGCACGATGAGGTCGAGCTCGCCGCGGCCGATGCGCACGTTCTGGCCGAGGAGGCGCCAGCCGCGCGCCCGCAGGTACGCGGCCGCCGCCTCTTCGGCCTCGCGGCCGAAGCGCAGGCGGCGCTCACCGTAGGAGGCCGGCGCCCCGCCCGGCGCAGCCCCGGTGTCGCGGTGCCCGCCGCCCGACTGTCCATAGCCCACAGCTCACCTCTCCGCGCCCACGGCGCGGTGTCGCTCCGATCCAGGAGACGAGCCTAACGACGCCGAGGCGGGATTGGGACGGAGACGATGCCCGGTGTGGGATGACGACCGGCCGCGCACCACCGGGGAGAACGGCGGCCCGGACACGCGCGGCGCCGGGCCCTGGCACCGGCCTCCCGGCCGCGACTCAGACGCCGAGGCCGAGCTGCCGGTAGCTCACGGCGTCGAACGAGCGCCGGTGCAGATGGCAGACGCCGTGCACGGTGATCATCTCCTGGTGCTCGGCCGTGGCGTAGCCGACGTGGCGGGCGAAGCCGTAGGCGGGGTACTGCTCGTCGAGACACAGCATCACCCGGTCTCGGGTGACCTTGGCGATGACGGACGCGGCGGCGACAGCCGCGGAGCGGGTGTCGCCGCCGATCAGAGCCTCGTGGGGCACGGTGCAGTCGGGCACGGCGAAGCCGTCCACGAAGGCGCGGTCGGGGCGCGGCTCGAGGCACTCGAGCGCCGCGCCCAACGCCCTGAGGTTGCAGCGGTGCAGCCCGCGCTCGTCGATGCTCGCCGCCGAGCAGGCGACGACGGCGACCTGGCGCGCGTGCGCGAGGACCACGTCGTAGAGCGCTTCGCGCGCCTCGCGGCTGAGCTGCTTCGAGTCGTTCAGGCGCTCGAGAGCTTCGAAGTCGGCGTCGGCGAGGACGGCGTAGTCGAAGCAGACGGCCGCCGCCACGAGCGGGCCGGCGAGGCAGCCGCGCCCGGCCTCGTCGGCGCCGGCCACGAGGCCGCCGCCGCGCTCGAGGTCGAAGGCGAAGCGCTCGTTCACGGCGTCCCCCCTCGCCCCCGAGCCACGCGCCTAGATCGAGCCGAAGCGCTCGAAGGGCCAGTAGATGAAGAACCCGGCCCCGATGACGTTGGACTCGGGCACCGGCCCCCACACGCGGCTGTCGTCTGAATCGGTGCGGTTGTCGCCCATCATGAAGTACATGCCCGGCGGCACCGTGTACGGCTCGGCCAGGGACCACGGGTCGCTCATCGTCGTGCCCTGGATCACCCCCGCCGGCTCGGTGGGGTCGGTGCGGCCGTTGGTCTCGTGGACGTACGGTTCCTTGAGCTCCTCGCCGTTGCGCCACAGGCGGCCGTCCCTGGCCAGGAGCTCGTCGCCGGGCAGGCCCACGACGCGCTTGATGAAGACGACGCTGGTGTCGAGCGGATAGCGGAAGACGACGATGTCGCCGTGCTCCACTTCTTTGAAGTGGTAGCCGATGCGGTCGACGAGCACCCGGTCGCCGGGCTGCAGCGTGTCCACCATCGACGGCGAGGGGATGCGGTACGGCTTGACGAGGAAGGCCTGGACGAGCAGCGCCACCGCGACCGCGACGCAGGCGATGAGGATGTACTCGAAGAGACTGGTGCCGCGACTGCCGTCGCTGCCGGACGTGTCGCTCACGCCCGTGACTCGTCAGCGCTCGCGCCGCTCACGCCGCCGGCTCGTCAGCGCTGCTTCTCGCGGACCCGGGCCTTCTTGCCGACCTTCTGCCGCAGGTAGTACAGCTTGGCGCGGCGCACGTCGCCGATGGCCGTGACCTCGATCTTGTCGATCTTCGGCGAGTGCACCGGGAAAGTGCGCTCGACGCCGACCCCGAAGGACTGCTTGCGTACCGTGAAGGTCTCGCGCACGCCCTCGCCCTGACGCTTGATGACGATCCCCTGGAACACCTGC
Source organism: Thermoleophilia bacterium (assembly GCA_035464075.1). Lineage (GTDB taxonomy): Bacteria > Actinomycetota > Thermoleophilia > UBA2241 > UBA2241 > UBA2241. The sequence goes on from DATHSP010000149.1 coordinate 4,665, forward strand.
ACGCGCTGCCGGTTGCCCTCGATGACGCGGAAGTGCACCTTGACGGTGTCTCCGGCCTTGAAGGCGGGGATGTCGGCGCGCAGCTGCTCGCGCTCGATGTTCTCGATGATGCTCAAGGGGGACCTCTTTCCCAGCGGAAGCCGGCGGATACTCTAGCAGAAGCCCCGAGGGGGCGCAAAGCGGCGCCGGACGCGCTACCCTTGTCGCGTCACGGCGAGCGACGAGGAGTGCCCGTGCCGACCTACGACTACCGCTGCAGCGCCTGCGGCGAACGCTTCGAGATCGTCTGCCGCTTCACCGAGCGCGAGGACAAGGCGGTCTGCCCCGCCTGCGGCGCGCGCGACGCCGTGCAGGTCTTCGGCCCCATCGCGCGCCCGGCCCCCGACAAGCCCTTCAGCCCCGGGCACTTCGAGCGCCCCCCGGGACGCACATCGAAGCCCCGCTGGGTCGAGCCCAAACGCTGAACCGACACCGGCCGCGGCGGGGGCGCTAGCTCCTCGGCGCCCGTCGCTCTTCGGGCGGGGCGACGGCCGTCAGCCCTCGCTTCCCCCTTCGCCTTCGCCTTGGCCTTCGCCTTGTGCGGCGGCGCCGTCGTCGGCGTCTGCGGCCGCTCGACGCACCTGCTCGGCGCGCCAGCGCGCGATCGCGCCGTGGTCGCCGGAGACGAGCACTTCGGGCACGGTCCAGCCGCGGAACTCGGCCGGGCGCGTGTACTGCGGGTACTCGGTGCCGCCCTCGAGGCCGGGGGCGAAAGACTCGTCGACGACGCTCTCGGGGTTCGAGATGACCCCCGGCAGCTTGCGCAGCACGGCGTCGGTGACAGCCATGGCGGCGACCTCGCCGCCGGAGAGCACGTAGGGGCCGATCGACACCCGGTCGCTCACCAGATGAGCGACGCGCTCGTCGATGCCCTCGTAGCGCCCGCAGAGCAGGACGAGGTCGCCCTGCGCCAGCTCCTCGGCGAGACGGTCGTCGAACTGCCGCCCCTTGGGCGTGAGCTCGACGACCCGGCGGCCCTCGCGCACGGCCGGCGCCTCGACCCCGAAGGCCGCCTCGAGAGCGGCGGCCACGACATCGATGCGCAGCACCATGCCGGCGCCGCCGCCGTACGGGGTGTCGTCGACCTGCAGGTGCGAGAGCGGCGTGTGGTCGCGGTAGTTGGTGAAGGCGAGCTCGTGACCCAGGTCGAGCGCCTTGCGCACGTGCACCTGGGTCACGTACCACTCGAAGGCGGCCGGGAACAGCGTGAAGACGTCGAGGCGCACGCTCACTCCTCCGTCAGGTCGGCGCGGCGCGTGTCGCGCGCCGCTTCGTCCACCGGCGACGCCTCGTCCCCCAGCGGCGCCACGTCCACCGGCGGCGCCTCGTCCACCGGCGGCACGTCGTCGGCGAGCAGGCCGGCACGTACGACGGCAGTGCCGGCCGCCACGTCGACCTCGACCAGCTCGTCGACCAGCGGCACCATGAGCTCGCCGCCACCGTCGCGGCGCACGACGAGCACCTCCTGCGCCGGGGCCGTGACGACCGCGGCGATCTCGCCCAGGCGCCGGCCCTCGTAACGCACCTCGAGGCCGACGAGCTCACCGACCAGGTAGTGCGGCACTTCGGCCAGCTCCCCGCCGGCGCCGTACAGCTCGCGACCGCTCAGGGCGCGCGCCTCCTCGCGGGTCGCGGCGAGGTCGAGGACGACGAGGGGGCGCCGGTCGGTCCCGCCGGCGCGCGTGAGCGCGCACGGCGTGACGCCACCGGCGCCCCCCGCCTCGGCCACGTAGAACTCGGCCGCACGCACGAGGACCTCGAGCCCGCCGGGCTCGAGGTCCAGATACAGCTCGCCTTTGAGGCCGTGAGCCCTGCCGAGCCGGCCACAGGCCCAGAGCGCAGGCACGGGGGCACCCTTCAGTCGACGATCTCCACGATCGCACGCTTGCCGTCGCGCACCGCGCTCGCCTTGACGATCGTGCGCAGGGCGCGCGCGATGCGGCCCTGCTTGCCGATCACCTTGCCGACGTCGTCCTTGGCCACGCTCAGCTCAAGCACGACGGTCGTGTCCGTCTCCGTCATCTGCACGTGGACCTCGTCCGGGCTGTCGACCAGCGACTTGGCCAGGTACTCGAGAAGGTCCTTCAACATCCCGCCTCACCTCTCCGACGGACCCTCGCGCGCCTCAGGCGCCGATGCCTTTGATGGCCAACAGTCGCTTGACCGTGCGGCTGGGCTGGACACCCTTCGCCAGCCAGTCCTTGGCCTTGGCCTCGTCGATCTCGATCGTCGACGGCTCCGTGCGCGGGTTGTACTGACCGATCGTCTCGATGGCGCGCCCGTCACGGCGCGCGCGCGAGTCGACGACGACGACCCGATAGATCGGGTTCTTGACGCTGCCGACGCGGCTCAATCTCATCCGTACTGCCACTTGTCTCACTCACCCCCTCGGGGAATCCTCGCATGCTGCACCGCCTCGTGTCGCCGGCGGTCGCTGCACTCTACGCAACCTCCGGAGGAGGTGCAAGAAACGGCCGGCTCAGCCCCCCATGCCGGGGAGCTTGAGCCCTTTCATCTTGCCCGACGAGAACATGCGCACCATCTTCTGCATCTCGCGGTACTGCTTCATCAACTGATTGACGTCCTGCACCTTGACCCCGCTGCCGCGGGCGATGCGCTGCCGGCGGCTGCCGCCGATCACGTCGGGGTGCCGCCGCTCCTGCGGGGTCATCGAGAAGATCATCGCCTCGATGCGGTCGAGCTGGCGGTCGTCGACCTGCACGTCCTTGAGCTGCTTCATCGCCGAGGCTCCGGGCAGCATGCCGATGATGTTCGAGAGCGACCCCATCTTGCGAACCTGCTTGATGTTCTCGAGGAAGTCGTCGAAGGTGAACTCGGCGCGCCGCAGGCGCGCCTCCATCTCGGCCGCCTTCTGCTCGTCGAGCGACTCCTCGGCCCTCTCGATCAACGAGAGCACGTCGCCCATGCCGAGGATACGGCTCGCCATGCGGTCGGGGTGGAAGACCTCGAAGTCGCCGAGCTTCTCGCCGGTCGAGACGAACTTGATCGGCTTGCCGGTCACGGCGCGCACGCTGAGCGCGGCGCCGCCGCGGGCGTCGCCGTCGAGCTTGGTCAGCACGACCCCGTCGATGTCGACGCGCTCGCGGAACGCCTCGGCGGCGTTGACCGCGTCCTGGCCGGTCATCGCGTCGACCACGAGCAGTACGTTGTGCGGCTTGATCGTGTCGCGGATGCGCACCAGCTCGCCCATGAGCTCGTCGTCGACGTGCAGGCGGCCGGCGGTGTCGATGATGGCCACGTCGCCCTTCTCGCGCGCCACCGCGACGCCGCCGCGAGCGATCTCGACCGGGTCGACGTCGGCGCCGGGGGCGTGGACGGGCACCTGCACGCGCCCGGCTAGGGTCACGAGCTGGTCGATGGCCGCCGGGCGGTAGACGTCGGCGGCCACGAGCACCGGCCGCTTGCCCTCCTTCTTGAGGAGCTGGGCGAGCTTGGCCGCGGTCGTCGTCTTGCCCGAGCCCTGCAGGCCGGCGAGAAGGATCACCGTCGGCGGCTTGCCGCTGAAGGCGAGCCGCGAATCGCCGGCGCCCATGAGTGTCGTGAGCTCTTCGTTCACGATCTTCACGACCTGCTGCGCCGGCGTGAGGCTGGTCATGACCTCGGCCCCGAGGGCGCGCTCCTTCACCTGGGCGACGAAGGTGCGCACCACCTTGAAGTTGACGTCGGCCTCGAGCAGGGCGAGGCGGATCTCACGCATCGCCGCGTCGATGTCCTCGGCGTTGAGCTTGCCGTGGCCGCGCAGGTTCGTGAAGACGTTCTGGAGGCGTTCGCTGAGGGCGTCGAACATGGTCCTGTCTCGGGGTCGGGTACGGCTGTGGACGGTCAATGGTAGCACGCGGGCGGCGGAGGGGCGGCCCGGGCCGGCTGCGCCGCCGGGCCGGGCCTCCACCGTGCTCGGAACGCGCCTCTGCGCGGCCCGGGCGGGCTGCGCCGCCGGGCCGCCTCTCCGCCGCTCAGCCGGGAAGACTCAGCAGGTAGTCGCCGGGCGCGCCGACGACGAGGCGCGCGAAGGGCGCACCCGAGCGCGGGAGCGCACGCGCCAGCGTGCCCCGCGCCCGCACGCGCTCGCCGTCACGCGCCTGGTCGGCGAAGCGCCCGCGGAAGGAGACGATCTCGCGCAGCGGGGCGAGCTCGAAATCGGCCGCCGCCGGGCCGGCGGTCGTCGGCCCGCGTCCTGTGGCCGCGCCTACC
>DATHSP010000150.1:0-2114 GCA_035464075.1 Thermoleophilia bacterium
GCCGTCGGCAGGAGCTGCTGCGTGCAGACCCCCATCAGGGTGGTCGAGAGCTGCACCCGGATCTGCTCCTGCTGGTGGGGCGGGAAGACGTCGATGATGCGGTCGATGGTCTGCGGGGCGTCCTGGGTGTGCAGGGTCGCGAAGACGAGGTGCCCGGTCTCGGCCGCGGTCAGGGCCGTCGCCCTGGTCTCGGTGTCGCGCATCTCGCAGACCAAGATGATGTCGGGGTCCTGGCGCAGGACGCTCTTCAGGGCGCGGTTGAAGCTCTTCGTGTCGGCCCCCACCTCGCGCTGGTTGACCATGCACTTCTTGTGGCGGTGGAGGAACTCGATCGGGTCCTCGATCGTCATGATGTGCTCGTCGCGGGTCTCGTTGATCTCGTCGATCATCGCCGCCAGCGACGTCGACTTGCCCGAGCCCGTGGGGCCGGTGACGATGACGAAGCCGCGCGGCTTCTTCGTCAGGTTGTGCAGCGCCGGCGGCAGGCCGAGCTCCTCGAGCGGCTTGATGTTGATGGGGATCAGGCGGAAGGCCGCCCCCAGGCTGTTGCGCTGGAAGTAGGCGTTGACGCGGAAGCGGGCCCGGCCGGGGACCGAGTATGAGAAGTCGATCTCCCACTCGTTCTCCAAGCGCTGCCGCTGGTCCTGCGAGAGGATCGAGTAGATCAGCTCGCGCGTGTCGTTGGAGGTGAGGCGGGGGTAGTCGAGGCGCTCGAGCACGCCGTTCACGCGGATGATCGGCGGCGAGCCCACCGAGAGGTGCACGTCGCTGGCGTCACGCTCCAGCACTTCCAACAGAATGTCGACCAGGTCCATCGTCACATCCTCATCTCGTCGTCGCTTCCTCCGACGGTCGCCTACACGATCACGCGGGCGATCTCTTCGACCGAGGTCGCACCGTCGAGGACCTTGTCGATACCGTCCTCGCGGAGCGACTTCATACCCTCGGCCGTCGCCACCCGGGAGATTTCATCGGCACTCTTGCGCTCGACCGTGAGTCGTCTGACCGCTTCACTCACGATCATGACCTCGTAGAGGCCCAGACGGCCCTTGTAGCCCGTACCATTACAGCGCGGGCAGCCCTTGGGTCTATAGAGCACGACGTCCTCGCGGTCGACGACTTCGGGGGGGAAGTCGTTCTTGCGCAACATCTCCCTCGTCGCCGTGTACGGTTCCTTGCACTCCTTGCAGAGCTTGCGGGCCAGGCGCTGGGCGAGCACGCAGTCGACGGCCGACGAGGTGAGGAACGGCTCGATGCCCATCTCGGTGAGGCGGGAGAGCGCCCCCGGAGCATCGTTCGTGTGCAGCGTGCTCAGCACGAGGTGCCCGGTCAGTGCCGACTCGACCGCGATCTGCGCCGTCTCGCGGTCGCGGATCTCGCCGATCATCACGATGTCGGGGTCGCAGCGCAGGATCGAGCGCAGCGCGGCGGAGAACGTCATCCCCGCTTTCATGTTGACCTGCACCTGATTGATGCCGGTGAGCCGGTACTCGACCGGGTCCTCGACGGTGATGATGTTCTTCTCCGGCGAGTTGAGGATGTTGAGCGCCGCGTAGAGTGTCGTCGACTTGCCGGACCCCGTCGGGCCGGTGACGAGGATCGCGCCGTACGGTTTGCTGAACGAGCGGTGAAAGCGCTTCAGCGCCTTGGGCGAGAAGCCGAGGTCCTCGAGGCGCAGCATCACGTTGGACTTGTCGAGCAGGCGCATGACGATCTTCTCGCCGTACACGGTCGGCAGGGTGGCGACGCGCATGTCGATCGGCTTGCCGCCGACGATGAGGCCGATGCGGCCGTCCTGCGGCACGCGGCGCTCGGCGATGTCGAGGTCGGCCATGATCTTCAGGCGGCTGATGACCCCGTTCTGCATGCGCCGCGGGATCGACATGATCTCGTGCAGCACGCCGTCGATGCGGAACCGGGCGACAAGCTCCTTGGCCTGCGGCTCGAAGTGGATGTCGCTCGCCCCGTCGTCGACGGCCTGCGCGATCACCGAGTTCACGAGCTTGACGATCGGCGCCTCTTCGGTGGCGTCGCGGATGTCGGTGAGCGACTCCTCGTCCATCGCGTCGTGCGCGAGGTCGTCGGTGTTCTCGCCGATCTCGGCGCGGCGCTGG
>DATHSP010000151.1:0-8484 GCA_035464075.1 Thermoleophilia bacterium
GTAAACGGCGGCCGTAACTATAACGGTCCTAAGGTAGCGAAATTCCTTGTCGGGTAAGTTCCGACCTGCACGAATGGCGTAACGACTTGGGCGCTGTCTCAACGAGGGACTCGGTGAAATTGTAGTATCGGTGAAGATGCCGATTACCCGCAGCAAGACGGAAAGACCCCGTGAACCTTTACTGTAGCTTGATATTGGAACTTGGTGCACGTCGTCCAGGATAGGTGGGAGGCTATGAAGCCGGGACGCCAGTCTCGGTGGAGCCAACCTTGGGATACCACCCTTCGTGTACTGGGTTTCTAACGCCCGGCCGTGATCCGGCGGGCAGACAGTGTCAGGTGGGCAGTTTGACTGGGGCGGTCGCCTCCCAAAATGTAACGGAGGCGCCCAAAGGTTCCCTCAGCACGATTGGAAACCGTGCGTAGAGTGTAAAGGCACAAGGGAGCTTGACTGCGAGACCGACGGGTCGAGCAGGGACGAAAGTCGGGCTTAGTGATCCGGCCGTGGAGAGTGGAATCGCGGTCGCTCAACGGATAAAAGGTACTCCGGGGATAACAGGCTTATCCTCCCCAAGAGTCCACATCGACGGGAGGGTTTGGCACCTCGATGTCGGCTCATCGCATCCTGGGGCTGAAGTAGGTCCCAAGGGTTGGGCTGTTCGCCCATTAAAGCGGTACGTGAGCTGGGTTCAGAACGTCGTGAGACAGTTCGGTCCCTATCTGCTGTGGGCGTTGGAGAATTGCGAGGAGCTGTCCCTAGTACGAGAGGACCGGGATGGACAGACCTCTGGTGTATCAGTTGTCGTGCCAACGGCACTGCTGGCTAGCTACGTCTGGAAGGGATAACCGCTGAAAGCATCTAAGCGGGAAGCCCACCTCAAGATGAGTTCTCCCATCTCCTAGAGAGAGTAAGGGCCCAGGTAGACCACCTGGTCGATAGGCAGGATGTGCACGCACAGCAATGTGTTCAGCAGACCTGTACTAATTGCCCGAGGTCTTGACTTGAACACCCGATCTGCTCTGCAGTTTTCAGGTCCGCGCCGGCTACCGGCGCAGGTTTAGGCGCGCGTGTGACCGCGCCAGGTTTTCGGCCGCCATAGCGGAGGGGTCACACCTCTTCCCATTCCGAACAGAGAAGTTAAGCCCTCCAGCGCCGATGGTACTTCGGGGGCAGCCCCGCGGGAGAGTAGGACGCGGCCGGATCTTTCGAAGGGCCCGGTGGATCTGAGGATCCACCGGGCCCTTCGCATCTCTGCGGCCCGCGCCGCTCCCCGTCGTGCGTCGCGGTCCCTGTTGTGGCACGATGGCGTCTCATCGTGGCGGCGCGCGACGGCGATCGTGCGGCGTGACGCCACACGGCCGAGACCGGGCCTCCGTCGGGGGCCCTGCGGAGGTGATGTGATGAGAAGGAACCCGCAGGCGGGACACCGCAGGAGCGGCGGTCTGCGCCTCGAGGTCTTCACGCCCGACGAGCTCCTCGAGATCCACACGGCGACGCTCGACGTGCTCGAGCGCACCGGCCTCTGGGTCGAGGACGAGGAGGCGCAGGAGCTCTTCGCCGCGGCCGGGGCCAGGGTCGAGGCCGACGGCGTCGTCAAGATCCCCGGCCACGTGGTCGAGGACGCGATCCGCTCGGCGCCGTCGCGGCTCGTGTGCTACGGCCGCGACCCGAAGCACGACATCGTCCTCGAGGACGGCAGGGTCGGCTTCACCACCTTCGGCGAAGGCATCGAGATCATCGACGTCAACACGGGCGAGTTGCGCGAGACCATGAAGCAGGACGTCGCCGACTGCTCGCGCAGCATCGACGCTCTGCCCGAGATCGACGTCCTGGAGCGGCCCCTCGGCGCGCACGACGTGCCCCAGGAGGTCCAGCCGCTGCACAACGCCGAGGCGATCTTCACCAACTGCTCGAAACACGCCTTCATCGGGCCGATCTCCGGCTACCTCGCGGGGCGCATGCGCGACATGGCGGCGGCTCTCGTGGGCGGCGTCGACCAGCTGCGCGAGCGGCCGATCCTTTCGTTCGTGACCTGCCCGGTCAGCCCGCTCAAGCTCATCCGCGACACCTGCGAGATCATCATCACCGGGGCGCGCTCGGGGCTCCCCGTGAACGTCCTCTCGATGGCGATGGCCGGCGGCTCCTCGCCGATCAATCTCGCCGGCACGCTGGTCACCCACAACGCCGAAGTCCTCGGCGGACTCACGCTGGCGCAGCTCGCGCACAGGGGAGCCCCGGTCGTCTACGGGTCGTCGACGACGGCCATGGACCTGCGCTTCGCCTCGGCCTCCGTCGGCAGCCCGGAGTGCGCGCTCATCAACGCCGGCGTCGCCTGTCTCTCCCGGTACTATCTCCTCCCCAGTTGGGTCGCGGGGCAGTAGGGCGACTCCAAAGTGGTCGATGCCCAGTCCGGCCATGAGAAGACGCTGACCGGTCTCCTACCGGCGTTGGCAGGTGCCAACCTCATCTACGGAGCCGGGATGCTCGAGTCGGGCATGACCATCGATTACGCGCAGCTCGTCATGGACGCCGAGTTCGCGCGCCTCATCAAGCACTGCGTGAACGGCGTCCCGGTCTCCGACGAGACCCTCTCGGTCGACGTGATCAACGACGTCGGCGCGTTCCACGACTTCCTCTCCCACGAGGACACCTACCGCTACATGCGCAGCCAGTCGCAGTCGAAGCTCATCGACCGCCGCGTCCGCGAGGAGTGGACCGCCGACGGCGCGACGACGCTCTACGACCGCGCTCGCAGCGAGGCGATCAGGATCCTCGAGACCGACGAGCCGACTCCGCTGCCGGTCGGTGCCGCCGAGGAGATGGCGGCCATCATCGCCGACGCCGAGCGCGAGCTCGGCGCGGGGTGAGCGTGACCGCGGGCTGAGCGTGACGGTGGGCCGATCATGACGGCAGATCGATCGTGACGTCGGGCCGAGCGTGACGAGGCGCCGGCCGCGGGCCGTGACAGGACCGCCAGGAGACTGAGGTGCGCGCACGCGATCTCGGCATCGAGATCGGCCTCGGGACTCCGGGGCCCCTGAACGCGATCACCGACGTCGCCGGCGTGCGCGTCGGCGCCGTCACGCTCGTCCAGGGCGACGGGCCCCTTGTCGTCGGCAAGGGGCCCGTGCGCACCGGCGTGACGGTGATCGTGCCGCACGAGGGCGAGGTCAGTGAGGAGCCGCTCTTCGCCGGCTGCCACACCCTGAATGGCAACGGCGAGTTCACCGGGCTCGAGTGGGTCCGCGAGAGCGGTCTCCTCATGTCGCCCATCGCCCTGACGAACACGCACAGCGTCGGCGTGGTGCGCGACGCGCTGGTGCGGCGCGAGGTCGAGGCCCGCGGGCCCGGCAAGCTCTACTGGAGCATGCCGCACGTGGGGGAGACGTGGGACGGCTACCTGAACGACGTCGGCGGGCAGCACGTGCACGCGGAGCACGTGGCGGAGGCGCTGGCGAGGGTCGCCGGCGGTCCCGTGCCCGAGGGCAACGCCGGCGGAGGCACCGGGATGATCTGCCACGACTTCAAGGGCGGCACGGGCACGGCGTCACGCGTCGTCGAGCTCGGCGGCGAGCGCTTCACCGTCGCCGCGCTCGTGCAGGCGAACCACTCCTCGCGCGAGGTGTTCTCGGTCAACGGCGTCCCGGTGGGCCAGATCCTCGACGACGCAGCGGTGCCGCTGCCGGTGGCGCCGGAGGAGGCGGGGCGCGAGGTGGCGGCGCCTTCGGGTGCCGGCTCGATCATCGTCGTCATCGCTACCGACGCGCCCCTGCTGCCCGTGCAGCTCCGGCGCCTCGCCCAGCGGGCCGGGATGGGTCTCGCCTATCTCGGCGCCTACGGCGACCACTTCTCGGGCGATATCTTCGTCGCCTTCAGCACCGCCAACCGGGGCATCCCCCGGCAGGACTACGGGGTCGCGGGGCCGGTGCGGCTGCGCGCCGAGTGGGTCTCGCTGCCGCACTTCGACGTTCTGCTGCAGGGCGCCGCCGAGGCCACCGCCGAGGCGATCCTCAACGCCATGCTGCAGGCCGAGACCATGGTCGGGCGCGACGGGGTGACGGCGTACGCGCTGGACGGGCCGCGCCTGGTCGAGATCCTCGACCGGTACGGGCGGAGGACCTACCGGCCCTAGGCCGTCGCCGGTCCGGCGCGGCTCAGCCCGGCGCGGCTCAGCGCGGCGCGGGAGCCGCCGCGCCGGACGTGCTGATCGCGCAGATCTCGCGCCCGTCTGCTGCGGTATCTGTGCAAACCTCGCGGCGGCGCTGCGAACCCCACGCCATGGCTCCGACCTGTGCTAGCGTTGAGGCCGGCCGGGCGCCCGCCGGACGCCGCCGGTGACGGGGGCGGGCCGGAGAGGGGACGACGTACGGAGGCATCGTGGCCAAGGCGCGACTCCACTACCTGAGCGACGCAGAGCAGACCTTCATCCACGAGAAGACCCTCGAGGTGCTCGAGCGGGTCGGTGTCGCCTACAACACGCCGCTCGCCCTCGACGTGCTCGAGGAGGCCGGGGCCGAGGTCGACCGCGAGCGGCTGACGGCGCGCCTGCGCTGGGAGCTCATCGAGCCGTGCCTGGCCACGGTGCCGCGCGAGATCCTGCTCGCCGGCCGCGAGCCGCGGCACGACCGCGTCCTCGGCCGCGACCCGCTCGTCGCCACCAGCGACGGCATGTTCACCTACGTGCTCGACGATCTCACGGGGGCGCGGCGCGAGGGGACGCAGGCCGACCTCGCGCGCTTCACGCGTCTCGTCGACGCGCTGCCCGAGCTCGACACGCACTGGCCGTCGCCGCAGACCTCGGACGTGGCGGCCGAGGTCATGCCGCTCGTGATGCAGGCCATCTGCCTGCGCAGCACGAGCAAGCACATCCAGGACGAGATCCGTGCGCCGGAGCTGGTCGAGCCGATCCTGGCGATGTACGAGGCGGCGACCGGCGCGCCGCTGGCCGAGCGTCCCGTCTTCTCGGTGACCAACTGCACCATCGCTCCGCTGCAGCACGACCGCGAGATGACAGAGGCGAGCCTAAAGCTCACCAAGCGCGGCGTGCCGATCTTCATCCTCCCGATGCCGCAGGCCGGCACGACCGGGCCGATGACCCTCCTCGGCACGTGCATCGTGCACCTCGCCGAGCTGCTCTCGGCGGTCGTTCTCTTCCAGCTTGCACAGCCGGGCTGCCCGCTCGTCTCCGGCGTGGGCTCGGCGGTCGCCGAGATGCGCAGTGGGGGGTACATCGCCGCCGGTCCGGAGATCGGGCTCATCAACCTGATCTGCCTCGAGATGAGCCGCTTCTACGGGCTGCTCACGCAGGCGACCGGCATCTCGGCCGACGCCAAGGCGGTCAACTTCCAGGCCGGCTCCGAGGGCGGCATGACCGGTCTCTGCGCAGCCCTCGCCGGCGCCGACTCGCTGATCGCTGCCGGGGGCTTCGACGGCGTGCAGACCACCAGTCTCGCCAAGATGGTCCTCGACGACGAGCAGGTGGGCGCTCTGCGCCGCTACCTGCGCGAGAGCCCCATCGACGAGACGACGGCGCTGATGGACGACATCCTCGAGGTCGGCATCGGCGGGCACTACCTCGGCCGCCGCAGCACGCGCGCCCATGCGCGCCACGAGGTCTGGCGGCCGGCGGTCTTCCAGCGGGGGACGTTCGAGGAGGCGGCGGGCCCGGGCAGGAGCCTGCACGAGCAGGCCGTCGCCCGGGCCGAGACGCTCCTCGCCGAGCACGAGCCCCTGCCGCTCGACGAGGCCGCCGAGCGGGAGCTCGACGCCATCGTCGCGGGGTGGGCGGAGCGGCTCGCTGGAGGCTGAGGTCCGCCCGCCCGCCCGACGCGGCCGGCTCCCAGCGACGCCGTCGCGCGTGAGAGACTAGAAGACGGACAGAGGGGCGACGCCGGGCCGCGCGCGGCCGCGGCGTCCTCGAGAGACGAAGACGGCGGAGGCAGCGTGGCCCGACCGAGGATCGAGTACCTGAACGCGGAGGACCGCGACTACGTGCACGAGCAGACCGTGCGCGTGCTCGAGGAGGTCGGCATCGGCTTCAACACGCCGGCGGCGATCGACCTGCTCGAGGAGGCGGGCGCACCCGTCGACCGCGCCCGCCTCACGGCGAAGCTGCCCTGGGAGCTCGTCGAGCGCTGTCTCGCGACGGCGCCTCGCGAGGTCCGCCTCGCGGCACGCGACCCGCGCCACGACGTCGTCCTCGGCGACGGGTCGCTCACCTTCTGCACCGACGGCACCGGAACCTACATGTACGACGAGCTCACGGGTGTGCGCAGTGAGGGCAGCGCCGCCGCGCTGCGCACGGTGATGACGCTCTTCGATGCCCTGCCCGAGGTCGACTACGCCTGGCCGTCGATCTCCGCCCGCGACCTGCACCCCGCGACCGCCGGCCTCGAGATCGAGGCGGTCTCGCTGCGCTGGCTGAGCAAGCACGTGCAGGACGAGGTGCGTGAGGTCGCCCACGCGCGCCCGCTGCTCGAGATCTTCGAGGCGATCGCCGGCGCCTCCATGTGGGACCGGCCCATCTTCTCGACCATCGACTGCACGGTCGCGCCGCTGCAGCACGAGCGCGACATGACCGAGGCGACGATGGAGCTGGCGAAGGCCGGCGTGCCCGTGCTCGTCCTGCCGATGCCGCTGACGGGGACCACCTCGCCGATCACGCCCCTCGGCACGGCGATCGTCAACATGGCCGAGCTGCTCTCCGCCGTCGTCCTCTTCCAGCTCGTGCAGCCCGGCTGCCCCCTGATCTCCGGGGTGGGCGCCGCGGCGGCGAACATGCGCACCGGCGATTATCTCTGCGGCAGCCCGGAGGTCGCGCTCATCAACGTGATCTGCATCGAGATGAGCCGCCGCTACGGGCTGCCGGTGACCGGCAGCGCCGTCACCTGCGACGCCAAGGCGAGCAACCACCAGGCCGGGGCCGAAGGCATGCTCACCGGCATGGCCGGCGCCCTCGCCGGGGCCGACAGCCTGCTCGCCTTCGGACTCATGGACGGCGCCGAGACCGTCAGTCTCGCCAAGACCATGCTCGACTGTGACACCGTCGGCGCCCTCAAGCGCCTGCTGCGCGACGACCCGGTCGACGAGGCGCGCGCCCTCGCCGCCGACCTGCGCGAGGTCGGCATCGGCGGCCACTTCCTCGCGCGTCGCAGCACGCGGCAGGGGACGCGTGCCGGCGAGCTCTGGCAGCCGCGACTGTGGCAGCGCGGGCCGGTCGAGCGGCAGGCCGGCGACGGCCTCGTGCGCGCCGCCCGCGAGGCGGCGCTCGAGCTGCTGCGCACGCACGAGGTGCCGCCCTTCGACGACGATGTCGCCGACCAGGTCGACGACGTGATCGAGGGCTACGCGCGCTCGGTGGGCGCGCCGGACACACGCATCCACTGGCGTGACGTCGAGCCCCTGGAGGCGCACCGGTGATCGTGATCCTGCCGACCGACGACCTCGCGACCGTGAAGCGGCTCGCCGTGGCCGCGGGCCTCGACGAGTCCGAGCGCGAGGCCGATGTCGCCCTCGCCGCCTGGCTCGCCGTCGATGAGGAGACCGGGGAGCCGGTCGGTGGCATCACGCTCGAGCGGTCGCGCGGCATGGACACCGTCAACTGGATGTCGGTGGCCGAGCCCTGGCGCCGGCAGGGGATCGCGGGGCGGCTCGTCGAGGCGCTCGAGACGGAAGCCCGGGGGCGTGGCATCGCGCGACTGTACCTCACGGCGCGCATACCGGGGTTCTACCTCGATCGAGGGTACATCGAGGTCACCGACCCCGGGCGAACGGCGCTGCTGCTCGGGGACTGCCCGCAGTGCCCGCAGTACCGCGTGACCTGCACGCCGGTCGCCATGGTCAAGGAGCTGGACTGACGACGAGCGCGAGGGTCGCCGCGCCGGCTGACGAGGCGACCGAGCGAGGGGAGAGTGAGCACGTGGCGAGAGCGAGACTCGAGTACCTGAGCGCCGCCGAGCGCGAGTTCGTCCACGAGCAGACGGTCCGTCTGCTCGAGGACGTCGGCGTCGCCTACAACACGCCGACGATGACGGAGCCGCTCGTGGACGCGGGCGCGATCGTCGACGCGGAGCGCCTGACCGTCCGCCTGCCGTGGCCGGTGGTCGAGCGCTGTCTCCAGAGCGTGCCCAAGCAAGTGCAGCTCGCCGGCCGCGACCCCGCTTTCGACTGCACGGTGGGTGCCGGCGGCGTCGTCTACACGAGCGACGGCGCGGCGACCTACATGCTCGACGATCTGACCGGCGAGCGTCACGAGGGCACGCGCCAGGACCTCGCCACGATGATGCGCCTCTACGACGCCGTGCCCGAGATCGACTTCGTCTGGGCGACGATCACTCCGCACGACGTCGACTCGCGCGCCGGCAACCTCGAGATGGCGCGCATCAGCCTCGCCAACTGCCGCAAGCACCTGCAGGACGAGGTGCGCGTGCCCGACCAGGCGCCGGTCTTCGTCGAGATGCTCGAGGCGATCGCCGGCGCTCCCCT
>DATHSP010000152.1:0-1960 GCA_035464075.1 Thermoleophilia bacterium
CTCGCGCCCGTACCCTTCCGCGGCAAGGAGAACCGCCCGGCGCACGTCACCTACACCGCGCAGGCGATCGCCGACGCTCGCGGGTGGGACACGGGACGAGTGGCCTCCGTCACCGCCGCCAACGCTCGGCGCGCCTTCGGCCTGACGGCGTGACGCTCGTGGACCACGGGGGACAGCGCCGGCGGCCCGAGGGTGATCACGCGCGGCCCGAGGCCGACCATGACCGCCCGCGGCCGCTGAGGCGCTACGGCCAGAACCACCTCGTCGACCGCAACGTGCTGCGGGCCGTGCTCGCGCAGGCGGCCGTCGGCCCCGACGATGTCGTCCTCGAAGTCGGGGCCGCGGACGGCCTGCTCACGCGCCCGCTGCTCGAGAGCGCCCGCCTCGTGCACGCCTACGAGGTGGACCGGCGCTTCGTGCCCAAGCTCGAGGCACTGGCCGCGGAGCACGACGGCCTCGAGCTGCACGTCGGCGACGCGTTGCGTGCGCCGCTCGGCGAGCTCGTGCCGCCGCCCACGGCCCTGGTCGCGAACCTCGCCTACAACATCGCCATCCCACTGATCGTCACCTCGGTGTCGGCGCTGCCGACCGTCGAACGCTGGGCGGTCATGGTGCAGCGCGAGCTGGCCGACCGCCTCTTCGCGCGGCCCTCGACCAAGCCCTACTCTGCGGTCTCGATCCTCGTCCAGCTCCACTGCGAGCTCGAGCGCGTGCGCCCCGTGCCGCGCAACGCTTTCCGCCCGCGGCCCAACGTCGAGTCGTGCTTCCTGACGTTCACGCGCCGGGCGCGGCTTGCGACGGGGGAGTGGGAGGTGGGGGACGAGCGGCTCGACGCCGCGGGCTACGCCCGCCTCGAGCCGCTCGTCCGCCTCGCCTTCACGCAGCGCCGCAAGCTGCTGACCAACGCCCTCTCCGGCGCCGGGCCGGCGCTCGCGCCCTCGCGCGAGCGCGTGCGCGAGGCGCTGCGCGCCGTCGGCGCCGGCGAGAAGGCGCGCCCCGAGGAGCTCTCGCCCGCCGCCTGGGTCCGGTTCGCCCGCGCCCTGGGTACGCTCAAGGACACAGGCACGGCGAGAGGGGAGGATCCGTGAACGACGAGACGCACCCGGAGACGGTCGTCGTCGCCGCGCCGGCGAAGCTGAACCTCACCCTGCTCGTCGGCCCGCGGCGGCCCGACGGCTTCCACGAGATCGCCTCGCTGATGGTGCCGGTGACGCTCGCCGACCGCGTCGAGGCGACGCCGACCCCGGGTCGTGGGCTCGAGGTCGACTGCCCCGTCTGCCCCGGCGAGGCCAACCTCGCGGCGCGCATGGTGCGGGCGCTCGAGGAGCGCCTCGAGCGCACCTTCGAGGTGCGGCTCGTGATCCAGAAGCGTGTACCGGCGGGCGCCGGTCTCGGCGGCGGCAGCTCCGACGCCGCCGCCGCCCTCATCGCCCTCGAGCGTCTCTACGGCCTCGAGCTGACCCCGCGGCTGCGTCACGAGACGGCGCTCGCCGTAGGCTCGGACGTCCCCTTCTTCCTCTGGACGGGCCCGCAGCTGGCGATGGGCCGCGGCCAGGTGCTCAAGCCGGTCGAGCTGCCCGGACCGCTGCACTTCGTGATCGCCGTGCCCGATCTCGCCCTGTCGACCGCCGACGTGTACCGCTGGCGCGACGAGGACGTGACCGTGGGCCTGCACGAGTTCGCCCCGCGGGCGCGGCTGCTCTCGGCCGCCATCGCCGGCGCAGCCAAGGTAGCGGACGTCGCGGGGCTGGTCAGCAACGACCTCGAGATCAGCGTCGTCGAGCGGCAGCCCGAGGTCGGCCGGGCCATCGAGCGGCTCAAGACCGCGGGCGCGCTCGCCGCCGGCATGACCGGCAGCGGCGCCGCCGTGTTCGGGCTCTTCGACACGGTCGAGGCGGCCGAGCGCGTCAAGGCGGCGGTCGGCACGCCGCTGGCCTGGTCGGTGACCGAGCTGCAGGAG
>DATHSP010000153.1:0-2165 GCA_035464075.1 Thermoleophilia bacterium
CGGCGCCCGGCGCGATAGAGTAGGCCTATGACCCTCGTGATGCTCAACGGCGCACTGGCCGAGGCCGGCGAGGCGGTGGTCGCGGTCGGCGACCGCGGCTTCACCCACGGGCTCGGGCTCTACGAGACGCTCAAGCTCGTCGGCGGCGTGCCGGTGTTCTTCGACGAGCACGCCGACCGGCTCGAACGCGGCGTCGCGGAGCTCGGTCTCGAGCCGCGCTTCGGCCGCGCCGAACTGGCCGCGCAGATCTGCCGCCTGGCGGCGGCCAACGGCGCGCCCAACGCCTGCCGCGTGCTGCTCACGGCGGGGCCGCCCGAGGGCCCGCCGACGCTCTTCATCGAGGCCGACCTGCGGCGCTTCGCCGCGCCCCCGCTCGATGTCATCACCTTCGAAGGGGTGCGGGTCAGCGCCCAGCTCAAGGCGATGACCGTGATGCAGTCGTACCTCGCCCAGCGCGCCGCCCAGCAGGCCGGCGTGCACGACGCGATCCTCGTCGACGAGCAGGGCCGCATCTTCGAGGGCGCGACCTCGAACATGTTCCTCGTGCGCGGCGGCGGCCTCGTCACGCCGCCCGCCGAAGGCGCGATCCTGCCCGGCGTGCTGCGCGCCAGGATCGAGGAGCTGGCGACCGCCGACGGCGTCCCCGTGGTCGAAGCCTACGCCCGCGTGGCCGAGTTGCGGCCCGACGACGGCATGCTGCTCACGAGCAGCGTTCGCGGCATCGTCGCGGTCGGCAGGGTCGACGACCGCGTGCTGCGCGTCGACGGAGGTCTGGTCGAGCGCCTGCAGACGCTCCTGGGCGCCGCCGAGGCGGCGAGCATCGAAGCCTTCCGCCGGCGTTACCCCGAAGCCGCGACCGTCCTGTAGCCCGTCGCGCGGCCGCGCCCGGCCCGCGCAATGCGCAAGCCCCCGCCGCCGGAGTGACTCCGGGCCTGACGTCGCCCCTGCGTCGCACGGCCGCCCCACGAGGGCGGTCACGCCGCGTTTCGCCGCCGGTCCACCGGGAACGAGTCCGCCATGAGGCGCACGCCCGTCTTCGCACTCGCAGCCCTGCTCGCCGCGGCTCTCCTCGTGGTCGTCGCGGCGGCGGGACTGTGGCCGGACGGCGACCCGGAAGTCCCGGCGCCCACCACTGATCGCGCGGCCGCCCCCCAGTCCCCCTCGCCCGCGGCCGAGGGCCCGGCCGGCCGCTCCGGGCCGCCGGCGGTCACGCTCGAGGTCGTCGCCGGCGGACTGGCGCAGCCCATCTACGTGGGCGCGCCGCCCGGTGACCCCCGTCTATTCATCGTCGAGCGCGCCGGCCTCGTCCTCGTACACGAGGAGGGTGGCCTACGGCCGCAGCCCTTCCTCGACCTCCGCGACCAGGTGTCCACCGGCGGCGAGCGCGGCCTCCTCTCCCTCGCCTTTCACCCCGAGTTCGCGGCGAACGGCCACCTGTACGTGAACTTCACCGACGCTGCCGGCGCCACGCGCGTGGTCGAGTACCGCACGACGGACGACGGCAGCGCCGCCGACCCGGCCTCGGCCAGGGTCCTCCTCACCGTGCACCAGCCGTACGCGAACCACAACGGGGGTCAGCTCCAGATCGGCCCGGACGATCTCCTCTACGTCGGCATGGGCGACGGCGGCGGTGCCGGCGACCCCGACGACAACGCCCAGGACGACGCCGGCCGTCTCGGCAAGCTGCTGCGCGTCGGGCTGGGCGACTCACCGTCCGGCTGGCAGGCCTTCGCCAAAGGCCTGCGCAACCCCTGGCGCTTCTCGTTCGACCGCGCCACCGGCGACCTCTGGATCGCCGACGTCGGGCAGAACGCGATCGAGGAGGTGAACCGGCTGCCGGCCGGCCGCGAGGCGCAGGTCAACTTCGGCTGGCCGGCCTACGAGGGCTCGACGGTGTACCGCCGGGAGATCGCCGACGACCTCGACGGCGAGGACCTCGAGTGGCCGGTGACCGAGTACACGCACGCTGAGGGACGCTCGATCACCGGCGGTTACGTCTACCGCGGCGCGGCGCTGCCGCAGCTCCACGGCTGGTACGTCTTCGGGGACTACGTCTCGGGGCGTGTGTGGGCCTTCGACCACCAGAGCGGCGCGCGCCTGCCGCTCGAGGGCGCCGACGGCCGTATCGAGCAACTCGTCTCGTTCGGCGAGGACGGCGCCGGCGA
>DATHSP010000154.1:0-3064 GCA_035464075.1 Thermoleophilia bacterium
CCGGCGCTGCGCCGTGTCGGGCTCGAGGCGGCCTCTCCCAAGGGCACCATCTACCTCTGGGCGCCGGTGCCCGCCGGGCACACCTCGGGCAGCTTCGCCGACCTCGTGCTCTCGCAGGCCGACGTCATCGTCTCGCCGGGCGCCGCCTACGGCCCCTCCGGCGAGGGCTACGTGCGCCTCTCGCTGACCGTCGGCGACGAGCGCCTCGAAGAGGCCGTGCGGCGCATCGAGGAGCGGGTCCGTCTCTAGGGGTCCCGTGAGCGGGGAGGCAACAGCGACGGAGCGGCCCCGGGCCGTGGTCTTCGCCGTCCTGCCGCCGGGCAGCGACGCGTCGACCGACGAACCCCTGGCCGAGATCAAGGAGCTCCTGCGCTCGGCCGACATCGACTGGCTCGCCGACGTCGTCCAGCACCGCGAGCACGCGCACCCGCACTCGTACCTCGGGCGCGGCAAGATGGACGACCTCAAGGCGGCCGTGAAGGAGACCGGCGCCACGGTCGCCGTCTGCGAGGACGATCTGACACCCGCCCAGGTGGCGGCCGTCCTCGACGTCCTCGACGTCGACGTGCTCGACCGCACCGAGCTGATCCTCAGCGTGTTCTCGAAGCACGCGCACTCGCTCGAGGGCACGCTGCAGGTCCACCTCGCCCAGCTCGAGTACGAGCTCACGCGGATGCGCGGCAAGGGCCTCGTGCTCTCGCGCCTCGGCGCCGGGGTCGACATGCGCGGCCCCGGCGAGACCAAGCTCGAGGTCGACCGCCGCGTCGTGCGACGGCGCATCCAGACGCTGCGCCAGCGCATCGAGCGCATGGCGCAGACGCGGCGCACGCAGCGCGCCCGCCGGCTGCACAGCGGCGCCCCGCTCATCGCGCTCGCCGGTTACACCAACGCCGGGAAGTCCACGCTCCTGAACGCCCTCACGGGCTCGGAGGTGGCCGTGCGCGACCGCCTCTTCGAGACCCTCGACCCGACGACGCGCACCTTCCGTCACCGCGACCGCGACTACGTGATGACCGACACTGTCGGCTTCATCCGCAAGCTGCCGCACCAGCTCGTCGACGCCTTCGCCTCGACCCTCGAGGAGACGACGCTCGCCGACATCGTCGTCGTGGTCGCCGACGCGAGCCTCGAGGCGGGCGAGATCGCGGTGCGCGAGCAGACGGTCGCCGAGGTGCTCGACATGATCGGCTCGCGCGCTCCGCGCCTCACGGTGCTCAACAAGGTCGACCTCGTCGACGAGGGCCGCCGTCACCGCCTGCGGGCGCTCTACCCCGAGGCGGTGCTCGTGGCCGCGGCCCGCGGCGAGGGCCTCGAGGAGCTGCGCGAGCGCCTCGCCGCGTTCTTCGACCGCACCCTCGAGCGCGTGCGCCTGCTGATCCCGTATGACGAGGCCGGCGAGCTGCACCGCCTGCACGGAGTCGCCGCCGACATCCGCGAGGAGCACACCGAGCGCGGCGTGCTCGTCGAGGCGCGCCTCACCGCGGAGATGGCCGGGCGGTACGCGCGCTTCCGCGTCGACCCGGCTGAGCCGTTCCTCGAGGCCGAAGACGGCGAGGGCGTGGATGCCTCGACGGTCGATGCCGGGCAAGCGACGCCCGTCGACGCTCCACAGGCGCCGGTCGAGCCGGAGGCCGAGGAGCCGGCGACGCAAGACCCCAGCGGGGAGGCGGAGGATGACGACCGGACCTGACCCTTAGGCGGGCGGCGCGGCACGCGACGGCGGCGTGCTACGCGTGCCGTCGCCCCGCCGCGCCCCTTTCGAGGTGCCGGTGAGGCTCTTGAACCCTGCCGCGCGACTGCCCAGGCGTGCCTACGAGCACGACGCCGCCTTCGACCTGCACGCGGCAGAGGACGTCGTCATCAGCCCTCTCGGGCGCGCCCTGGTCGGCACCGGGATCGCCCTCGGCCTGCCGCCGGGCCTCGCCGCGCTCACGCTCCCGCGTTCGGGGCTCGCCACGCGACACGGCATCTCACTGGTCAATGCTCCAGGATTGATCGATCCGGGGTATCGTGGCGAGGTGCGACTCGTCCTCTTGAACACCGACGCGCGCGAGCCCTTCACTGTAAGCACGGGCGACCGGGTGGCGCAGCTCCTCTTCGTGGAGCTGCCCGCAGTCGCCCTCGCCGGGGCCGAGACGCTCGACGACACCGCCCGCGGCGCTCAGGGCTTCGGCTCCAGCGGCAGTGCCGGCGACGGCGGGGAAGGGGCCCCATGAACGACGACGACCGCCGGCAGGCCGTTCCGCCTGCCAAGCCGCCCGACGAGCCTGATGGTGCCTCGAGCGTCGCCGAACGTCCTACTATTCGCGTCGGAGGCTTCCTGCAGCACGAGGGCCGTATCCTCGTGGTCAAACAGGGACGTGGGGAGGAGCGGTACTGGTTGCTTCCCGGCGGCGGCGTACGCTTCGGCGAGACGCTGAGCGACGCCCTGCGACGCGAGATCGCCGAGGAGCTCGGCCTGCGCGTCGCGGTCGGCCGGCTGCTGGCCATCGTCGAGTCGATCTCGCCGGAGCCCACGTACCCGAAGCACGTCGTGCACCTGGTCTTCGAGGTGTCCGCGGCGCCCGAGGCCGACATCGTCCCTCAGGAGGCCACGGTCCTGCGCGCCGAGTTCCTCGACGAGCGCGGCCTCAGCACCGTAGACCTGCGCCCGCCGATCGCCGAATTCCTCCTCGACTGCCTGCGCGAGCTGCCGTCGTCGCCGCAGTACCTCGGCCGGCGCTGGTAGCGCCGCGCGGAGCGTTCGGCGCACGGAGGCGGCCCGTAAGCATCGCTGGTGGGGGCGTAGACGGCTCTGATGGCCGGCGCCGGCGGCTGACGGCCTGTCGCTGCTCTCGATACGATCCCTCAGACGCAAGAGCGCCCCATCAGCGCTCGTCCAGCGCACGCGATAATCATGGTTATGTCAAGTCGGACGTCGACGCGCCGATCAGCCCCGATGTCGCGTGTCGGCGGGTACCCGATGGTGTGGGTCTTCCCCACATGACTCGAGGATGGGCGGACGCGCCTCCGAGCGGGCATGCGATGTCACGAGTGAGACCCCATGTGAGCCAGGTGGTGTGCC
>DATHSP010000155.1:0-2143 GCA_035464075.1 Thermoleophilia bacterium
CGGTGTTGAGGAAGGCGTAGAGGGCGCTGATTCCGGAGCCGCGGTCGTAGAGCACGAGGGCGTCGGGCCTGCCGTCGGCGTTGAGGTCGCCGTGGGCGAGCTTCGCCTTGTCGGTGTCGAAGGCGCCGACGGCGCTCTTCCAGAAGCGCACCCGGGTGAAGCCCGCGTTGTCGGAGACGAAGGCATGGAGGGCGGCGGTGTCGTCGCCAAGGTCGTAGAGGCTCGCGGTGTCGAGACGGCCGGCGTCGGTGGCGAGCTCGGCCGTGCTGATGGCGCCGGGGTCGTCGACGGCCAGGGCGGCGGGCGAGAAGAGCAGGCAAGCGAGCAGGACGAGAGCCAGGGCGATGGGTGTGATCCGAAGAGCTGCAGGCACAGACGGCGTGAGACGATGGGCGTCCACGATCCCCCCTTGTTGTGAGTTCCCCTGTGAGAGCCCGGCCGAGGTAATGAGGCTCCCGAGCATCCATAGTACGACGGACGGCGGCGAAAATCACGTACCGGGCGGCGGCGCGGCGTGGCCGACTCTGGCGACGACCGGCGGCGGCCTCGCGGGGAGTCTCCCGAAGGCGGCCTCGGAAGCGGTCTCTGGCGACGACCGGCGGTGGCCTCGAAGGCCGTCTCATGGCGGCGGTCGCGCTCGCGGCTCGGTGAGACGGCTTGGGCTCGCGCCCCCGTGGTAGTCTTCCGGCCGTGACCCCGCGTCCCCGAGAGGAGCGACCGCGATGACCGCCAGCCCCGCCAGCGACCCCTCTGCGACCGATCGGCTCGCGTTCGGCGACCGCGAGGCGGGCGCCGCGTCCTCCGCCGCCCCCGACCGTCATGTCGTCGTGCTCGGGTCGACCGGCTCGATCGGCCGGCAGGCGCTCGAGGTGCTCGAGACGATGCCGGCGGCGAAGCTGACCGGCATCGTCGCCCACTCGAACTGGCAGACCGCGCTCGAGCAGTGCGTCGCGCACGCCGTGCCCACGCTCGTGCTGCAGAGCGACGAGGCGGCGCGCGCCGCGCGCGGGGCGGTCGCGTCGACCACCGGCCTGCCCGCCGGCTTCAAGGTGCTCGCGGGTGACGGCGGCACGCTCGAGCTCGTCCACACGGCCGCCGCGCAAGCGCAGGACGCCGGCCTCCCGCTCATCGTCCTCAACGGCATCGTCGGCGCCGCCGGCCTGCGCGCCACGCTGGCGACGCTCGAGGTCGGGGCGACCCTGGCCCTCGCCAACAAGGAGAGCATGGTCGCCGGCGGCCCCTTCGTCACCGCCGCCGCACGCGCCTCCGGCGCCCGCGTGATCCCCGTCGACAGCGAGCACAGCGCCCTCTTCCAGTGCCTGGGCGACCAGGGCGCCGCCGTCGACGAGCTCCTCCTCACGGGCTCGGGCGGTCCCTTCCGTCTCTGGGGCGCCGACCGCATCGCGCAGGCCACGCCCGAGGAGGCCCTCGCCCACCCGAACTGGTCGATGGGCCCCAAGATCACGATCGACTCGGCCACGATGATGAACAAGGGCCTCGAGGTGATCGAGGCGCACCAGCTCTTCGGCGTGCCGTACGAGCAGGTCACCGTGCTCATCAACCCGCAGAGCGTGGTGCACAGCATGGTGCGCTTCAGGGACGGGGCGATCCTCGCCCACCTCGGCGTGCCCGACATGCGCACGCCGATCGGCTACGCCCTCGGCTGGCCGGCGCGCCCCCATCTGCCGATGGTCAAGCGCCTCGACCTTCTCGCCGCCGAGGTGAGCTTCGCCCGCCCCGACCTCGAGAAGTTCCCCTGCCTGCGCCTGGCGATAGAGGCCGGCAAGCAGGCGGCGATGGTCGAGGCCGAGGCGGGCTGCGCGACGGGCGCGTGCGTCGTCTCGCCCCGGGCGAGAGCCGCGGAGACCGCGGCGGCCGGACACACGCCGGGCGGGGGAGAGGCCGGCCGCGCCCCGGCGGCGTCAGCCGCGCCGAGCGGCTCACCATCGGCGGTCGCGCCGCGCACCGCCGCCGCGCCGATCGTGCTCAACGCCGCCAACGAGATCGCGGTACAGGCCTTCCTCGAGCGCGAGATCGGCTTCCTCGACATCGCGATGACGGTGGAGAAGTGCCTGAGCTGGCTGGGCGGCGAAGTCGTGGAGAGCCTCGACGAGGTCTTCGCCCTCGACGCCGAGGCGCGCCG
>DATHSP010000156.1:0-4582 GCA_035464075.1 Thermoleophilia bacterium
GCTACGCGGCGCTCGGCCTCGAGCTCCTCCTCGAGCGCGGCGCCGGCCTCGCCAGCTACTACCCCGACGACGACTACACGGCGGCCGGGCTCGTCGACGACGCGGCCGCCGCCTTCGCCGCCGACCTCGTCCTCACGGTGCGCCCGCCCGCGCCGGAGCGCGTAGCGCTGTTGCGCGAGGGCGCGGTGCTCGTCGGCCTCCTCGACCCGTACCGCGAGGCCGACACCGTCCGCGCCCTCGCCGGGCGCGGCGTGACCAGCTTCGCCCTCGAGCTGCTGCCGCGCATCTCGAGGGCCCAGGCGATGGACGCCCTGACCTCGCAGGCCTCCGTCGCCGGCTACAAGGCGGTGCTCATCGCCGCGGGCCTGGCGCCGCGGGACTTCCCCATGTTGACCACCCCGGCCGGCACGATCCGCCCGTCCAAGGTCCTCGTCCTCGGCGTCGGCGTCGCCGGCCTGCAGGCGATCGCCACGGCGCGGCGCCTCGGCGCCATGGTCGAGGCCTACGATGTGCGCCAGGCGACGAAGGAACAGGTGCAGTCGCTCGGCGGGCGCTTCATCGACACCGGTATCGACGCCGAGGTCGAGGGCGGCTACGCCCGCGAGCTGACCGCCGAGGAGAAGGCGCGGGCCGCGGCGGTAGTCGCCGACCACGTCGCCGCCGCCGACGCCGTCATCACCACGGCGGCGGTCCCCGGGCGCGCGGCGCCGCGGCTGATCGACGCCGCCACCGTCGGCCGCATGAAGCCGGGGGCGGTCATCGTCGACCTCGCCGCCGAGGGCGGCGGCAACTGCGAGCTCAGCCGCCCCGGCGAGCGCGTCGAGCACGACGGCGTCGTCATCGAGTGCCCGTTCAACGTGCCGGCGCTGCTCCCCGTGCACGCCAGCGAGCAGTACGCGCGCAACCTGCTGAACTTCGTCACCCCGCTCGTCGCCGACGGCGAGCTCGCCCTCGACTGGGACGACGAGGTCGTCGCCGGCAGCGTGCTCACTCGCGACGGACACATCGCCAACGACGCCGTCCGCGAGCGGATCGAGGGAGGCCTCTCGTGATCGACGGGTACGTCGCGATCTTCATCTTCCTGCTCGCCGCGTTCACCGGCTACGAGGTCATCAGCCGTGTGCCGGTGATCCTGCACACGCCGCTGATGTCGGGCTCCAACTTCGTGCACGGCATCGTCGTCGTCGGCGCCATGGTCGTCCTCGGCGTGGCGGAGACGACACCCGAGCGCATCATCGGCTTCGTCGCCGTCCTCCTCGGCGCCGCCAACGCGGTCGGCGGCTACGTGGTGACCGAGCGCATGCTCGAGATGTTCAAGAGCAGCGACGACCGGCGGGCCGGCCGCGTCGAGGAGCGCAAGGCGGGCCCGGGTGCGTAACGACGTCATCCAGCTGAGCTACATCACCGCCACGGTGCTCTTCATCCTCGGTCTGCGCGGCATGAGCTCGCCGCGCACCGCGCGCCGCGGGATCGTCTGGGCCGGCGTGGGCATGGTGGTCGCCACGGCGGCGACCTTCCTCACCCCCGGCATGGGCAACTACCTGCTCATGGTGATCGCCATCGCTCTCGGCGGCGGCATCGCCCTGGTGGCCGGCAGGCGCGTGAAGATGACCGACATGCCGCAGATGGTCGCGGTCTACAACGGGATGGGCGGCGGCGCGGCCGCCGGCATCGCCGCCGCCGAGTTCCTCCGCGTGGGGCAGATGCCGACCAGCTTCGCCGTGCTCGGCATCGCCGGCGCCCTCATCGGCGCCGTCGCCTTCAGCGGCAGCATGATCGCCTTCTCCAAGCTGCAGGGGTTCATCAAGAAGTCCTTCCTCTTCCCGGGGCAGAACATCTTCAACGCGGCCGTGCTCATCGCCACCGTCACCTTCGGGGCGATCACGGTGCTGCAGCACCTCGACGTCGTGGGCGGGCCTGAGCGCATCATGCTCACCGTCTTCTTCGTCCTCGCCCTGACCTACGGTGTCCTCATGACCCTGCCGATCGGCGGCGCCGACATGCCGGTCGTCATCAGCCTCTTCAACGCGCTGACCGGCCTTGCCGTGGCCCTCGAGGGCTACGTGCTCGGCAACGCCGCGCTCATCATCGCCGGCACCGTGGTCGGCGCAGCCGGCACCCTGCTCACGCAGCTCATGGCCAGGGCGATGAACCGCTCGCTGGCCAACGTGCTCTTCGCCGGTTTCGGCGCCCACGCCGGCGCCGAGCTGGCGGCGGTCGAGGGGTCGATGAAGGAGATGAGCGCCGACGACGCGGCCGCGACCATGGCCTACGCGCAGAAGGTGATCATCGTCCCGGGCTACGGCATGGCCGTCGCCCAGGCGCAGCACAAGATCTGGGAGCTCGCCAAGGCGCTCGACGACAAGGGTGTGGAGGTGAAGTTCGCGATCCACCCCGTGGCCGGGCGCATGCCCGGCCACATGAACGTCCTGCTCGCCGAGGCCGGGGTGCCGTACGACCTGATCCACGACCTCGAGGAGATCAACGCCGAGTTCCCCCAGGCCGACGTGGCCCTCGTCATCGGCGCCAACGACGTCGTGAACCCGGCCGCGCGCGAGGACAAGGGGAGCCCCATCTATGGCATGCCGATCCTCGACGTCGACAAGGCGGGCACGGCTCTCGTCATCAAGCGCGGGCGCGGGGCCGGCTTCGCCGGCATCGAGAACCGGCTCTTCTTCAGCGACGCGACGCGGATGGTGTTCGGCGACGCCCAGGACGTGGCCAACAGGCTGGTCCAGGGCGTCAAGAAGATGTAGGCGAACGGAGGCGGCATGAGCGAGGCGAAGGTGGTGCGCGGGCCCGGGTCGGTGGCGGCCGAGCCGATGAGCGGGGACGGCGTGAAGGATGTGATGCGCCGCGTCCTGATCTCGCCCGAAGAGGGCTGGGAGGGCTGGGTGCTGCGGCTCTTCGAGATCGCGCCCGGCGGCCACACACCGCGGCACGCCCACGACTGGCCGCACGTCAACTTCGTCGCCGAGGGCGCGGGCGAGTTGCACATGGACGGTGAGGACCTCGAGATCGAGAAGGGCTCGGCGGCGTTCGTGCCCGCCGGTGTCGTCCATCAGTACACCAACACCGGCGCCGAGCCGCTCGCCCTGCTGTGCATCGTGCCCGAGCGCGGCGCGGGGTGAGGCGTCGGCGCGCGGATCGTCCTTGAAAAGCGCGCCGGAATCGCGTTGAGTAGCCGGAGGCCGCGCCGTCCGGCGCGGCCTCCGCGAACGAGGGTAAGGCGGCACGGCGAAGCGCGCCCGCGGCGCGATGCGGGTACATCTTCCATAACGTGCACGAGCGGGTGGACACCCTGCTCACGAAAGGAGAATGATGGCGACGCCCGCGAAGACCGAGAACCGGCTGCTCCAGCTCAAGCGGCTCGGTCAGAGCCCGTGGCTCGACTTCATAAGCCGCGGGCTGGTGCGCGGCGGCCGCCTGCAGCGGCTCGTCGACCAGGACGGCATCGGGGGCGTGACCTCCAATCCGGCCATCTTCGAGAAGGCGATCGGCCAGGGGCACGACTACGACGAGGAGATCCTCGCCCTGGCGCGGCAGGGGCTCTCGGCGGCCGAAGTGTACGACCGTCTGGCCGTCGACGACGTGCGCGCCGCCTGCGACGTGCTGGCTCCCGTCTACCTGGGCAGCGGCGGCGAGGACGGCTTCGTCTCCATCGAGGTCGAGCCCGCGGCGGCGTATGACACCGAGCTGACGGTCGCCGAGGCCCACCGGCTCTTCGCCGCCGTCGACCGGCCCAACGTGATGGTCAAGATCCCCGGCACGCGCGAGGGCGCGCCCGCCGTCCGCCGCTGCCTCGCCGACGGCCTCAACATCAACATCACGCTGCTCTTCTCGCTGTCGCAGTACGAGGCCGTCGCCGAGGCCTATCTCGACGCCCTCGAGGAGCGTCTCACCCGCGACGAGACGATCCGCGGCACGTCGTCGGTGGCGAGCTTCTTCGTCTCACGCGTCGACACGCTGGTCGACCGCGAGCTGGACGCCCGCCTCGCGGGCGTCGACGAGCCCGCCGAACGGCGCCGGATCGACAGCCTCAAAGGTCGGGCGGGGGTCGCCAACTCGAAGACCGCGTTCGAGCGCTTCGCGGCCCATCTCGTCGGGCGGCGCTGGCAGATGCTCGCCCCGGCCGGTGGCAAGGTGCAGCGTGTCCTGTGGGCGAGCACCGGGACGAAGGACCCTTCCTACCCCGACACCCTGTACGTCGACGAGCTGATCGGGCCGCACACGGTCACGACCCTCCCCGAGGCGACGCTGGCGGCTTTCAAGTCGCATGGGACACCGGCGCGCACGGTGGACCGTCACATCGAGGAGGCCCACCGGGTACTGCGCGAGCTGGGCGGGCTCGGCATCGAGATGGAGGAGGTCGGGCGCCGGCTGCAGCGCGAGGGCGTCGACCTCTTCGCCGCGGCGCACGCCGGGGTCGTCGACATCGTCGCCCGTAAGACCGACGAGCTGCGGGCGCGGGAAGGTGCGTGAGGTGACAGCTGCCGGGGATCTCGACGAAGCCGTGCGGAGACGCCTCGCGCGCTTCGCCGAGGAGCGCGTCATGGCGCGCCTCTGGGACGCCGACACGAGC
>DATHSP010000157.1:0-2224 GCA_035464075.1 Thermoleophilia bacterium
CGACCTCACCGTGCTGGCCACGGCCGGGAGCGCGGAGGGCCGTGCGCTCGTGCTCGAGCACGGCGCGGCCGCCGTCTTCGACCACCACGACCCGGGACACCTCGACGCGGTGCGCGAGCAGACGGGAGGTCGTGGTGTCGACCTCGTCGTCGAGCTGCTCGCCAACGCGAACCTCGGCCGCGACCTGCCGGCACTGGCTCCCCGCGGCCGCGTCGTCGTCGTCGGCAGCCGCGGCCGGGTCGAGATCGACCCCCGCGACCTCATGGACCGCGAGGCGACGATCCTCGCCATGCGCCTCCCGAACGCACGCCCCGCGGAGCTCGCGGCCGCACGGGCCGGCGTGCAGGCGGCCCTCGAGTCCGGGCGCCTGCGGCCGGTCGTCGGCCGTGAACTGCCGCTCGCCGCGGCGGCCGAGGCCCACCGGCTGCTCATCGAGGGACCGGCGCTCGGCAAGCTGGTGCTCGTTCCCTGAGCTGAAGGCGCAGCCGGCAGCGTTCGCGCGCGCCCCGACGGGCCGGCGGGTCAGCCCGCGGCGCGCGGCGCGGACAGGTAGTGCGAGACGGCCCACTCCTGCCCGTCCGCGTAGGCGAACGTCTCGGCGCAGGCGATGAAGAACAGCCGCCAGTTCACCCGCCACCGCCGCACCGCGTCGGGCCCGTAGGTCGCGGCGAGGATGGGGTCGATGCGGGCCGCGCGGGCGTCGAAGCGCCGCAGCCAATCCTCGAGCGTGCGCGCGTACTCCCGGCCGTCGACGAGCCAGCGGTCGACGACCTCGAGGTCGTCCTGGAACTCGAGGAAGAGATCGTGAGCCGGCATCGTGCCCCCGCTGAAGAACGTGCGTCCCATCCAGTCCTCCGGGCCGTCACCGAAGTGGTACGCGTGCCGCCGGTGACTGAAGACGTGGACGAAGAAGCGCCCGTCCGGGGTGAGCCACTCGCGCACCCGGGCGAACGCACGCGCGTAGTTGCGCACGTGCTCGAACATCTCGATCGAGACGACGCGGTCGAAGCGCGCCGCGGGCGCGTAGCTGCTCACATCGGCGGTGTCGACCGTGACGTTGGCGAGCCCGCGCCGCGCCGCCTCGACGCGGATGTGCTCGCCCTGCGAGCTCGAGTTGGACACCGCCCGCACCCGGGACCCCGGGAAGCGCTCGGCGGCGTAGAGAGCGAACGATCCCCAGCCGCAGCCGAGGTCGAGGACGGTCATGCCGTCCTCGAGCCCGGCACGCGCGCAGGTCAGGGCGAGCATCGCCTCCTCGGCCGCGGCGAGATCGTCGACGCGCGGCGGCCAGAGGCAGCACGAGTACTTGAGCCGGGGGCCGAGGAACTCGGCGAAGAACGCGGTCGGCAGCTCGTAGTGCTGGCGGTTGGCGTCGTCGACGTGCACGGCGATGGGCTCACGACGGAGGCCGGCGGCGACGCGGCGAAGCTGCGCCTCCGCGTCGTCGCCGGCCTCCCGCTCGAGCCGCGCCAGCAGGCGCGCGAGGCGCAGACGCACCGCGCGCCTGATCACGGCGTCGGGGACGACGTCCCTCTCCAGCAAGCGTTCGTACCACATGCCGGCATTCTGATGCGTCGGCCGGCCGCCGTCAGCCCCGATCGCGCGGTGTCTCACGCTCCCCGCGCAGGCTCGGCGGCGGTGTAGGATTCGCGAAGGCACACCACCGCACGCCCCGAGG
Source organism: Thermoleophilia bacterium (assembly GCA_035464075.1). GTDB lineage: Bacteria > Actinomycetota > Thermoleophilia > UBA2241 > UBA2241 > UBA2241. The sequence continues at coordinate 1,679 of DATHSP010000157.1, forward strand.
AGGGTCCCGTGACCGACTACCGCTCCCGCAGCCTGTGGCTCGACGGCGTCCCCGGCGAGCTGATCCCCCGTCCCTCGCTGCCCGGCGCGATCGACGTCGACGTCGCCATCGTCGGTGCCGGTTACACAGGTCTCTGGACGGCCTACTACCTGAAGAAGGCCGACCCCAAGCTGCGCGTCTGCGTCCTCGAGCGCGAGATCGCCGGCTTCGGCGGCTCGGGGCGCAACGGCGGCTGGTGCCACACCACCTTCCCCGGCTCGCGCGAGCGCGCCGCCAAGACCCACGGTCGCGAGGCGGTCGTCGCCCAGCAGCGCGCCCTCTTCGAGACCGTCTACGAGATCGAGCGCGTCGTCGCCGACGAGCAGATCGACGCCCGCTTCCACCTCGACGGCCAGCTCGACCTCGCGAACAACCCGGTGCAGCTGCTGCGCGTCGCCCAGGAGCTCGAGTACCAGCGTTCCTGGGGCTTCGGCGAGGACGACTACGTGATGCTCGGCGCCGCCGAGACGCGCGAGCGCGTCGAGGTCGCCGGGTGCCTCGGCGCCG
>DATHSP010000158.1:0-8475 GCA_035464075.1 Thermoleophilia bacterium
TCGAACGGCGCCTCCTCCCAGAGCTCCGGGTAGAGGTCGCGGACGACGCTCGTGTAGAGACGGCCGCCGGTGACGTTCTTGGCGCCCGGGTAGTCGCCGCGCTCGAGGACCATCACCTCGAGGCCGGCCTGTGCCAGGCCGTAGGCCGCCGAGAGGCCGGCCAGACCGCCGCCGACGACGATGACGTCGACCTTCTCCATGGCGCTCAGTCCTTGAACGGGTTGTGCGTCTCGCCCCACTCGTCGCGGGCGATGATGCCGCGCATGATCATGAGGCCGCCCTCGGCGCCGACCTCGTAGCTCATGACGCCGCGGAGCAGCATCTCGAGCGGGGTCTCCTTGGTGTAGCCGAAGGCGCCGTGGTACATCATGCCGTGCCGCGCGATGTCGTGGCAGAGCGTCGGCGAGAGGCACTTGCAGGTCGAGATGACCTTGTTGATCTCCTTGCGGCTGAACTGGCCGGGGCTCGTGTGCTCCTGGCCGATCATCCAGGCGCCGCGCAGCAGGTTGAGCTTCAGCATGTCGAGCTGCATCCAGTCGTCGGCCATCTCGAAGGAGATGCCCTCCCACTTGCCGAGCGGCTTGCCGAAGGTCTTGCGCTGGGCGGTGTACTCGCCGCTGATCTCGAGCGCCTTCTCCGCCCCGCCGAGGCAGGCGGCGGCGACGAGCACGCGGGCGGCGTTGAAGCCGTCCATGTTCACGTAGAAGCCCTTGCCCTCCTCGCCGAGGACGTACTTCTTCGGCAGCTCGACGTCCTTGTAGATCCAGCCGCCGGTGGAGAGGCCCATGCGGCCCATGTCCTTGTAGGTCGTGTAGGTGATGCCGTCGAGGTGCGCGGGCACCCAGATGAAGGTCATGCCCTTGTGGCCCTGGTTCGGGTCGGTCTTGACGAGCGTGCAGTGGCCGCTCGGCGCGCCCCACTTCTCGCACTCCTTGGGGCCCGAGACGTAGGCCTTCTCGCCGTTCATGACGTAGGCCTGCTTGGCCTCGTCCCACGGGGCGATGGTCTTGATGGCGCCGAGGTCGGAGCCTCCGCCCGGCTCGGTCGTGTTGATACCGGCGAACGCCTTGCCGGCGGCGACGGCCGGGAGCACTTCCTGCTTCAGCTCGTCCGTGCCGTAGCGATTGATGATGTACGACCAGCCGATGGTGAGCAGGGTGTAGACCGGGGTGCTCATCGAGAGGTCGGCGCGGGCGATCTCGTGCACCGTGATCATCGCGTAGATCAGGCGCTCGTCGTCGGGGAGCGGCATGCCGCCGTACTCCTCGGGGATCGTCACGCCGAACATGCCGAGCTCGGCCATGCCCGCGGTGATGTCGTCGGGGATGCCGTCCTCGGCCTCGTCGATGGCGCGGGCGCGGGGCTCGAGGTTCTTCGTCAGCCACTCGCGGATGGCCTGACGGTACATCTCCTGCTCGGTGGTGTAGCGGAAGTCCATGCTGCCTCCTTGGGACCCTGGATACCTTTGGACACGACCGGCGGCGCCGGCCTTGCGGCAGCCCCTTAACGGCCGAAACCCCCAGGCACGCTACCGCGCTCGCTGGGGGTACGGAGCCTGGCGTGAGGGGGCGGAGACGGCGCCCACCTGCGGCTCTGTATGCAGCGTCGCCCATGATACACCCGGCGAACGCCCGTGCAAGCCCGCCCGTCTCAGCCAAATGGAGCGGGCTTCGGACGGGCGTACGACGGCGCGGTGGGGGCGGCGGCCGCCGAGGCGGCCGCCGCCCCCCCCGCGTCACGCGCCGGCCGCCTCAGCCGTACGTCTCGGTGCCGACGTCCGGGTGCTTCGCGCTGGGCAGCGGAGCCGCCGCCGTGCCGAGCACGAGCGGCGACTGGTCGACGGCCTCGAAGACTTTGTGCATCGCCGAGATCAGCGCCGCCTGCGAGTGCCCCCGGTAGCGGAAGCGGATCTCGGCCTCGATCTCGGCGCGCTCGGAGAGGACGGAGCGCCCGGCCAGCAGGCGGCCGAAGAAGTCGCGCGCCAGGTCCATCATCAGCGACGAGGTGCAGCCGACGATGGTGCCGTCCTGGTCGACCTCGACGACCACGCCGACGCGCTTGTAGAGCGCCTGGTGCGACACGTCGTTGGGCAGGCGGGCGTAGCCCGAGAACAGGAAGGTGAGGCCCTGGATGTCGCTGCCTTCGGCGGTCACGTGTGGTCGCTCGCCGCGGGTGAGACGGAGCCCCGGCTCGCGGCGCCATTGTAGCACCCGCGAGCCCCGCGACACTTGCGTCCCGGGCGCGACCGTGTATCATTCTGCCGCTGCCGCATGGCCGGCGCCGGCGGTCCCCCGCCGGGCGCGCCGGAGGCCATGTCCCCCAGCGGAGACGACAGTCAACGCTGGGGGTCTTCGCATCTCAGGACCCCCCGGGACGAACGAGGAGGCACCGCTCATGGCCGAGCGCAACGGCCTCGAAGGCAAGCTCATGACCGTCGAGCAGGCCGTCGCACGCTTCGTGCGCGACGGCTCCCAGATCGCCGTCGGCGGCTTCACCATCAACCGCAACCCCATGGCGCTGGTGTACGAGATCGCGCGCCGCAGAGTCCGCGACCTCCATCTCGTCGTCCACTCGAACGGCCAGGCGCTGGACGTCCTCGTCGGCGCCGGCTGCGTGAGCCGTCTCGAGATCGCCTACGGCGGCAACGGGCGCTTCGCGCCGACCTGCTTCCGCTTCCGCAAGGCGGTCGAGCGCGGCGAGCTCCTGGTCGAGGACTACACCAACAACCAGATGACCCTGCGCTTCCTCGCCGGCGCCCTCGGGGTGCCCTTCATCCCGAGCAAGTCGGGCCTCGGCACCGACGTCCTGGCGCGCGAGGGCTTCCCGCCCGACGTCCGCGGCCGCGACGGCGTCGCGCCGCACAAGGCGCACCTCATGGCCGACCCGTTCGACCACGGCGAGGACCAGGTCGCCCTCCTCCCCGCCCTCACGCCCGACGTCGCCCTGCTTCACGCGCAGCAGGTCTCGACCGACGGCACCGTACGCATCAAGGGCCTGACGTTCGCCGACCTCGAGCAGTGCAAGGCGGCGACGGCCGTCGTCGTCACCTGCGAGGAGATCGTGCCCGCCTATTACCTCAAGCTGGACCCGGACCAGAACGCTCTGCCGCCGTTCCTCGTCGACGCCGTGGTCACGGTCCCCTACGGCGCCCATCCCACGGCCTGCCGCTACTTCTACGACTACGACCCGGCCCACCTGAACCACTACAAGGCGGCGGCCAAGGACGACGACCAGTGGCCTGCATACCTGGAGGAGTGGGTGTACGGCGTCGAGAGCTGGGACGCCTACCTCGACAAGGTCGGCGGCGCCCAGCTCGCCCGCATCCGCGCCAACACCGTCGCCGGCTACGCGCCCGGCCTCGACCGGAGGTGAGCGAGATGACCGACGCCCCGGCCTACACCCCACGCGAGATGATGGCCATCGCCGCGGGACGCTTCATCAAGGACGGCGACGTGCTCTTCGCCGGCACCGGCGTGGCGATGCTGGCCGCGACCGTGGCGAAGCGCATCCACGCCCCCCACGCCCACATCTTCTTCGAGACCGGCGGCATCGGCCCGCAGCTCGACGAGCTGCCGATGGCCGTCGCCGACCCGCGGGTCATGGCGTACGCCGACCTCAACGCCGGCCTCGTGGAGGCCTTCTCCTACGTCGCCAACCGGCGGTTGCACACGATCGCCTTCCTCGGCGCCGCGCAGATCGACCGCTACGGCAACATGAACTCGACCGTCATCGGCGACTATCACCACCCCACGGTGCGCTTCTCGGGCAGCGGCGGCGCCTGCGACGCCGGTTCACTGGCCAGCGGCTTCATCGTCTTCATGCAGCACGGCGCGCGGAAGTTCGTCGAGAAGCTCGACTATCTGACGACGCCGGGCTGGCTCGAGGGCGGCGACTCGCGCGCCCGTGCCGGCTACCGGCGCGGCGGACCGATCGCCGTGGTCACCAACCTGTGCGTGCTCCGCTTCCGCGAGGACACCAAGGTCATGTACCTGGACGAGCGCTTCCCCGGCGTGAGCGTCGAGGAGATCGTCGAACACACCGGCTTCGAGCTCGACGTCGAGGGCGCGGGCGTCGCCGAGCCCCCGACCGCCGAGGAGCTCCGCATCCTGCGCGACGACGTCGACCCGCAGCGGTTGATCCTCGGGTAGCCGCCGGCCTCCGCGAGCGGGCGGCGGCCGGCCGCACCCCGCTCCCGCGGGCCTCGCCGGCCCGCGGCTCCGGGTGCTTAGCGCCGTCGACCGCGCCCGTACGGCCTCTGCGGCGCGGGAGCGGACTTGCCAGACGGTCCCCCGCCTGCCCTAATGAGAGCGTGGACGACCCCTCGTACGTCGCGCTCCATCGATCCGGCGAGCTGGCTCGGAGGGCGGGACTCGCCGCCGGCGTCCTGAGCTCCTGCACGGCGTGCCCGCGCCGCTGCCGCGTCGATCGGCCTGTGAGCGAGCTCGGCGAGTGCGGGATCGGCGCGGCGGCGGTCGTGGCACGCGCCGGCGCCCATCACGGCGAGGAGAAGGTCCTGCGAGGGTGGGCGGGCTCGGGCACCATCTTCTTCGCGGGCTGCAACCTGCACTGCGTCTTCTGCCAGAACGACGACATCTCGCACGCGGGCCGCGTCACCAGGGCCGCGGGTCCCGGGCCGCGAGAGGAGGGAGCCGGGCGGCGGGCGGCGGAGACCGGGCGCCGGGCAACCGGGGAAGAGATCGGGGCCGAAGAGCTTGCGGCCCTGATGCTGGGTCTCCAGGACTCCGGCTGCCACAACCTCAACCTGGTGACGCCGTCGCACGTGGTCCCGCAGATCCTCGCCGCGCTACCGCCGGCCGTCGAGGCGGGCCTGCGCCTGCCTCTCGTCTACAACACCTCAGGCTACGACGCGGTCGACACCCTGGCGCTGCTCGACGGCGTCGTCGACGTCTACATGCCCGACTTCAAGGTCTGGGACCCCGACCTCGCCGAGCTCGCCCTTACGGCGCGCGACTACCCCGCCGTCGCGCGCGCCGCGATCGCCGAGATGCACCGCCAGGTCGGCGACCTGACGACCGACGACCGGGGACTGGCCCGACGCGGGCTGCTGGTGCGCCACCTGGTGATGCCGGGCACGATCGACGACAGCCGGGAGATCCTGCGCTGGCTCGCCGCTCTCAGCCCCGGCACCGCCGTCAATGTGATGGGCCAGTACCGGCCGGCGGGACGCGTCCTGCGTGAGCGGGGCCGCTGGCCACGGCTCGAGCGGGCGACCACACGGGATGAGCACCGCCGGGCCCTGTCCGCGGCGACGGCAGCCGGCCTCACGCGGCTGCTGCGGGACTGAGGAGCTGCCCCGGGCCGCGTAGCGCCGCCGGGGCGAGAAGAAGGGCGCCGCGCCCCTGCGGGTCGCGGCGCCCTGTGAAGACTGGCTCCTCGGGTAGGACTCGAACCTACAACCCTCCGGTTAACAGCCGGATGCTCTACCATTGAGCTACCGAGGACCGCTCGGAAAGCCGCCAAAGTATAGGCTACACCCCCGAATCCGAACAAACGCCCGAGCCGCCGATGAAGGGGCTGCCGAAGTCGAGTCGTCGGCGGCCCCGGCTCGCGCACCGGCCCAAGGCCCCGCGCGGCGCGGACGGCGCGAGTCGCCGCCTCAGTGCCGGCGCGGGCGAGCCAAAGCGCCGCCTCAGTGCCGACGCAGGGGCGCGCATCGTCGCCTCAGTGCCAGCGCGGCTCGCTCAGCCAGCCGTGAGGCACCCCGCACGCCTCAGACCCGACCGACTCGTGGCTGCGCAGACCGCGGCGCGCCTCGGCGGTGAGCTTCGCCTCGAGCCGCGCGGCGAGCTCGTCGAAGCGCGGCCGCCAGTAGCTCTCGTCGCCGGGTGGCCGCCCCGCCAGCTCGGCACTGGCCACGACCGCGGTCGCCGCCTCGCGGCTGGGCAGCGGCTCCCTCCACCACTCAGGGTGGACGATCTCGGTACCGAAGCGCCGCCGCGGCGTCTCGAGGTCGGCCTCGATGTCACCCGAGGGCTGGTACGCCCACGATGAGGCCTGCAGGCGAAGGCTGGTGTTGGGCAGCGCCGCGATCAGCGTCTCGAGCTCGTCCAGCGTCTCGGTCGCCGTCTCCTCGGTCTCGCCCGGCCGGCCGAACGTGAGTGACACGACGGTCACGATGCCTTTCGCGTTGGTGTAGGTGAGGAGGTCGACGGCGTGGGCCACGGCCTTGCGCGGGTCGGCTGCCTCGCCGGTACGGCGTAGCAGGCGCCACGAGAGCGTGCCGACGTCGAGCCGCAGTTCGGCTCGCGTGTGGTACAGCCGGTCGAGATCGAGACGGGCGAGACCCTCGGGCCGCGCCGCCAGGCTGACGACGACGCCGCGGCGGTCGGCATGGGCCAGGCGCTCGAAGGTCGCGCGCCGCCAGACCGGGTCGTAGCCGAAGGCCGGGTCGAGCACGTCGACGCGCGCGGGCTCGAGGGCCGCCGCCTCTGCGAGCAGGGCGGCGGCGGCGTCCGGCGGGTAGGCGTGCCACCCGGCGCCGCCGGGGCGCAGCAGGCACGCCGGCGCGTTGTAGGGACAGCCGCGACTGAGCGACACGGCGACCTCGGGCAGACCGCGCCCCGCGTAGGGGTAACCGGCGATGTCGGGCAGGTGCGCCGCGTCCAGCGGAAGCGGCATGCCCTCCAGCGGCCGGCAGGAGCTCACGTCGCGGTCGCCGGCGGCGACCGCGTGCGCGAGCTCGAGGGCCGCCATCTCAGCCTCGCCGACGATCAGCCAGTTGAACGGCGAGCCCTCGTAGGCGAAGTCGCCGGGGCGTGCCGAGACGTGGTGGCCGTGGGCGGCGATGACGGTCGCCGGGTGAAGGCGCCGCAGCCGCTCGGCGACGGCGACGCCCGCCGAGTACTGCAGGGCCGACCAGCAGGAGATCAGGGCGAGGTCGGCGGACCGATCGCCGAGCAGGCGCTCGGCGCCGGCGAGGAACGCGGCACGGCCGGCGTCGTCGCGCGGCAGACCGAGCTCGGCCTCGAGGTCGAGGACCTCGACCTCGAGGCCGGCCCGGCGCAGCTCGGTCCAGAGGGTCACGAGCTCGGGTTTGAGGCGGGGGCCCGCAGCCCACTCGCCGCCGAACAGCGAGCCCGGGAAGACCAGCAGGACGCGGACGGTCACGCGCGGCCCTCGCTCGCTGTCCCGACGTGGACGGTCACATGCGCCCGGCTACTCGAGGTACTCGCGCAGGGCCTCCGCCTCACGGAAGCTGCGCAGCTTGGCCAGCGTCTTGCCCTCGATCTGGCGGATGCGCTCGCGGGTGAGCCCGAAGCGCTGCCCGACCTCTTCGAGGGTCAGCGGGTGGTCGCCGGTGAGACCGTAGCGCAGCTCGAGGATCGTGCGCTCGCGGGTCGTGAGCTGGGCCAGGACCCTGCCGAGGCCCTCGCGCTGCAGCACCTCGTCGGCGGCCGCGGGAGGCGCCACGGCGGCCTCGTCCTCGAGAAGGTCGCCGAACTGGGCGTCGCCCTCGTCGCCGACCGGCGTCTCGAGGCTGACCGGCTGCTGGCCGATCTTCCTGATCTGCCGCACCCGCTCCGGGGTCATCTCCATCTGCGCGGCGACCTCCTCGGCGGTCGGTTCGCGGCCGAGCTCCTGGAGCAGCTGCCGCTGCACGCGCATGAGTTTGTTGATGGTGTCGACCATGTGGACGGGCACGCGGATGGTGCGCGACTTGTCGGCGATCGCCCGGGTGATGGCGTGGCGGATCCACCCGGTCGCGTAGGTCGAGAACTTGTAGCCGCGCCTCCAGTTGAACTTCACGACGGCGCGCATCAGCCCGAGGTTGCCGTCCTGGATGAGGTCGAGCAGGCTGAGGTCGCGGCCGGCGTAGCGCTTGGCGATCGACACGACGAGGCGCAGGTTGGCCTCGATGAGCTGGCGCTTGGCCTCCATGTCGCGGCGCTCGATGCGCTTCGCCAGCGAGACCTCCTGCTCGGCCGTGAGCAGCGGCACCTTGCCGATCTCGCGCAGGTAGAGGCGCGTCGGGTCGCTGGGCAGCGCCTTGACAGAGAGGTCGAGCGCCGGCCGGTCCTCCTCGGCGGCGCTCTCGGCGGCGGCCGGCACCTCGCTGCCGAGCACGTCGATGCCGAGGTCGTCGAGCGCCGTGAAGACCTCCTCCATCTGCTCCGGGGTGAGGTCGGCTTCGCGCAGCGCGTCGTGCACGCGCCCCGCATCGAGGTAGCCCTGCTCGTGGCCCTCGGCCACCAGGGCGCGCACGTCGTCGACGGCGTGGTCGAGCGGACCCTCGCCGCGATGCTCGTGGAGGATCTCGATGATCTTCTCCATCGCGATGGTGTTCTCTGTGGTCATCGTCTTCTCTTTCCCTGCAAGCCGTTTGCGCGCACCCTCTGGCGCGGCGCGCGACACGGCGACGCGTGGTGTGACGCGCCGGCGCGGGTCGAAGGGCCGCGCCGACCGTGTCCGTCGGTCGTCGGGCGGGCGGGGCGCGGCCCTGCCGGGCCGCGCCCC